>CAYWHQ010000382.1:0-3401 GCA_964457665.1 uncultured Prolixibacteraceae bacterium
GGATACTGAACAAGATCTTCATACCGGTCGCCGGTTCCGGCAATCACCAGCATGGCATCAGAACGGAGATACTTCATGGCCTGGATCGCCTCTTCGATCCCCCGGCCCACATTTACCGCACCCTGGTACAGGATGACTTTCTGCCCGGGTTGAACGCCGCGTATCTCCTTCCGCATCGCAGGATCGCACGATTTCCTGAACGGAACATTCCTTACCACCGTGACCGGGAGGTGGTACTCCTGGCTGTATATTTCGGCAACCGACTGATTTACCGCCACGACACGCGTGAGACGGGGGAAGAGTAAATCTTCCATACATTTCCAGATACTCGTTGTAACCTTCCGTCCCACAAGTTCCGGAACGCCCCTGAAATACTCGTGGCAGTCATGCAGCAACCGTACACCTTCGTATTTGCCCCGAAAGGTCAATAATGTGGCCAGGTAACATGCAGGCAGGGTATCGAGGTCGTTCGACACGGTCAGTTCATGGCGTCGGGTGAGGAGAAAGAAAAAGATCCGGAGGTTATATTCGGCGTAGAAGAGCGGACCTTTTGTGAAAATGATCCGCAACCTGTGCATCCGGTAGATGCGTGGCTGAAGGGGCAGACTTCGTTTCAGCCGGCGGCCGGTCAGCAGTACATCATATCCGAGCTTCACCAGGGTATGGCAGGTGCGGTCGACCCGCTGGTCGGTCGTCAGGTCATTGGTGACGCAAACAATGGCTCGCATGATCAACAAAAGTAACTTTTTTTACCTTTGACTGCGTGGAAGTACAGGAGAACATATCCCTCAGGCCTTATCACACCTTTGGTACCGATGTGAAGGCACGCCGGCTTGCCCGCCTGGCTAACGATGCGGATATCGCAGCGCTGGCTTCTTCCATGAAAAAGATCCCCGGGCAATTATTGTTTCTCGGGTCGGGAAGCAACGTTATTTTCCGGGGAGATTTCGACGGGACGGTCGGTATGATTGCCACACGAGGGATCGTCAAACTGCGGGAGGATCCGACCCACGTGTATGTGAGGGCTGCCGCCGGGGAGTCATGGGACGAACTGGTTAAATTTGTCGTGGACAAAGGCTGGGGAGGACTGGAGAACCTCTCTCTGATCCCCGGTACTGTGGGAGCTGCCCCGGTGCAGAATATCGGTGCCTATGGCTCCGAGATCCGTGATACCCTATTCATGGTGGAGGCGCTCGACCGGCAGTCACTCATATGCAGGGCCCTCCGCAACAGCGATTGTGCCTTTGGTTACCGCGAAAGCATTTTCAGATCGGAGATGAAGGACCGGTTCGTGATCCTTTCCGTTACTTTCCGACTTGCCCTGAAACCCTTCCCCGATACAGCTCATGGCCAGATCAGGGATGAACTTGAGCTGGCAGGGATACATCAACCATCCATTCAGGATATCCGGGAGGCCGTGATCCGCATCAGGAGGCGGAAATTGCCCGATCCGGCCGTTGCAGGCAACGCGGGAAGTTTCTTCCGTAATCCGGTCATCACAAAAGAGATATTTGCCGGACTGCAATCGGCTCATCCTGATATTCCGCATTTTCGGGATGGCGACCGGATCAAGATCCCGGCCGCCTGGCTCATCGAACAGTGCGGATGGAAAGGATACCGCGAGGGCGATGCGGGAGTGCACCGGGATCAGCCGCTGGTACTGGTCAATCACGGAAATGCTTCGGGCAAAGATATTCTGACCCTCTCCGGAAAAATCAGTCAGTCGGTACTCGACCGCTTCGGGGTGGAGCTCAACCCTGAAGTTAATATCATCGGGAGCTGATTTGTAATTCGAAAAAAAGGTTGTCAATCGATTCGCAGGGCTCCTGTCAGTTCGCCGACATGCGCGATACCGTGCTTTTCCATGTATGTCTCAATGCCGTTGGTTATCTTCACTGCGACAGCAGGATCAATGAAATTTGCCGTACCTGTCTGGATAGCCGAAGCGCCGGCAAGGAGGAATTCAATCGCGTCGGTTGCATTCATGATTCCGCCCAGACCGATGATGGGCAACTTCACTGCCCGGTGAACCTGCCATACCATCCTCAGAGCGACCGGTTTGATGGCAGGACCCGAAAGCCCTCCGGTCACCGTCGAAAGTACCGGCCTGCGGCTTTCCGTGTCAATGGCCATGCCAAGCAGGGTGTTGATGAGGGTCAGCACATCCGCCCCGCCGTCGGCCACCGCCCGGGCGATATCGGTAATGCTGGTGACATTGGGCGAAAGCTTCACCATCAGTACTTTTTTGTAAACCTTGCGGACCTCCCTGGTCACCTCTGCCGCCATTTCGGGGATCACCCCGAAAGCCATGCCTCCCTGTTTAACGTTGGGACAGGAGATGTTCAGCTCAATGGCAGGGATCTTCTCAAGATCGTTGATCTTCCCGGCCACCTCAATGTACTCTTCCAGGGTGGAGCCGGAAACATTCACGATCACATGGGTGTCAAAATTCCTGATCCTGGGATAGATCTCCCGGCAGAAATGGTCTACCCCCTTGTTCTGCAGCCCCACGGAGTTCAGCATGCCCGAGGCCGTCTCTGCCATCCTGGGGTAAGCATTCCCGTCGCGGTTCTTTCCGGTCACGGCTTTCACAAAAATCCCCCCCAGTTTCGCCAGATCCATAAAATCGGTAAATTCCTCCCCGTAACCAAAACATCCGGAGGCGGTGGTGACCGGATTCCGGAATTTCAAACCGGCAATTGTGACTGATAAATCCTTGGTTCTTTCCATGCGCTGATCCTCGTGTGTCAGTCCTGTGAACTGCCGGATGTCCACTTAAGCCGGCGTGTGTTAAACACTGGGCCCTCGACGCATACCCTCTCGTTTCCCCTGTCGGTAGGGGTAATACAGCAAAGACATACGCCGAATCCGCATGCCATGGTATTTTCCAGCGAAACTTCGCAATCAATCCCGTGCATGTCGGCAATGCGGGCAACAGCCTGCATCATGGCATCAGGGCCGCAGCAATAGATTTTTCGGTAAGGTATTTTTTCCTTCTGAAGAATGGAGTGGTCAACCACAAGCCCTTTCTCTCCATAGGTGCCATCATTTGTGGTCACAAACACATCTCCACAGGCTGCATAAGCCTCCAGCTCGGATACCTCCTCCGCAGTCCTGAATCCAACCAGGATCACAGGCCTGATACCGTTCTGGTGCAGAAACTGGGCGAGAAAAAGGAGCGGGGCTACGCCACATCCCCCGCCAACCAGCAGTACTTCCCTGACTTGTGGGAGGGTGAAAGCATTGCCGAGGGGAAAGATTACGTTGAGCGTGTCGCCTTCCCGGAGCATCCCGAGGTGTCGCGTTCCCTCTCCCTTGATCTGGATCAGCAGCCGGAAAGTATTGGCGGCCGGATCAACCTGATGAATGGAAAATGGACGGCGGAGAAACGTGGAGGGTGA
>CAYWHQ010000383.1:0-3374 GCA_964457665.1 uncultured Prolixibacteraceae bacterium
GCGCCTACCAGAGTAACCGGAACATCCTGCTCACCGAAAGCGCAAAAGTCTTCTCAAAACCTTTCCTGGAGATCTACAACGATGATGTCAAGTGCTCGCACGGTTCCACCACCGGCCAGCTCGACCCAATGGCGCTATTCTACTTACGCCAGCGCGGCATAGGGGAGGAGAGCGCCCGGATGCTGCTGATGTACGCCTTCGCCGACGAGGTGATCCGCAAGATCGCCATCGAGCCGCTGCGCAGCCGTATCGAAGACATGGTCAAAAAGCGTCTCCAGGGCGAACTCCAGATCTGCGAACAGTGCGTGCTACACTGCACCACCCCGGAGAAACCGGTGGAGTTTGAGATTGATTTGGGGAGGGTGTAGCGGAGTGGCGGAGTGGCGGAGTGGCGGCTTCTGATAATTTGATCAATCCTTTTCAATCCGGTAAGCCATCAGCGCCTTCCCGTGCCTGATGAGCAGCAGCCCGTCGCCGATCTCCTGTGTTGACCACAGCATTGCAGGCCCTGCCGCAGGCCAGGAATCAAGATTGTTCCCGGGATAAACGCCCCTGCGGTCTTCTCCCCTCCATTGGGCGTCTTTTTGTGGGAAAGTCTGAAGATTTATCAGAAGAAATACCAGGAAAAATCCTGCATAAATGCGAAGATATAATTCGTACTTTGTACTTCGTACCTCGTAATTTCATAATGAATACCTTTGCTTGCCATGAAGCAGAGGCTCTTCATATTACTTTCACTGATCCTTTTCCTGCCGGCCGGCCTGGTCGCGCAACAGGAGAAGGAACACTCCCTGCAGTTCAAAGGTTACCTTAATGACCTGCAGATGGTGCAGGTGCAGAAAATAGAGGATCCCTGGCTGTTCGACAATCAGGTCAACAACCGGCTGGACCTGACCTGGAACCCGGGAAAGGTATTCGGGCTTGGGGTCGGGATGCGGAACAGGTTCATCTTCGGCCAGTCGCTCACGGTCAACCCGGATTACAAGTCCATGCTGTTCCACGACGACGGGCTGGTCAACATGACGTGGGATATTTATTCCTCCACCTCTTTTACCCTGGTCAGCCAGTTCGACCGCGCCTGGATGTCGGTCACCCTGGGAAAGGTCCAGCTTACGGCCGGCCGGCAGCGGGTGAACTGGGGGCAGGCCATCGTGTGGAACCCCAACGACATCTTCAACACCTACTCCTATTTCGACTTCGACTACCCCGAACGGCCCGGGAGCGATGCGGTGCGGCTGCAGGTCTATCCCTCGTTCACCTCCGCGGTGGAGGTGGTATCCAAATGGAACCACAAGGGGAAGATCACCCTGGCCGGGCTGGGGCGGTTCAATGCCGGGGGATACGACATCCAGTTCCTCGGGGGGTTTGTGGATGACCAGGACTGGGTGATCGGGGCGGGCTGGTCGGGCAACATCTCCAAAGCCGCCTTCCGCGGGGAGGTGAACTACTACCAGCCCAAAAAAAACTTCACCGATACCACCGGCATCCTGGTGGCCACGGTGGGGGCCGATTACACCTTCGGCAATTCACTGGCCCTCACCTTCCAGGTTTTATACAACCAGCTTCCTCCCGGCTACCGGCCCGAAAACTTCCTCAGCCTCTATACCGCCCCGGCATCCCCGAAGATGCTCTCCTTCACCGAATGGAACCTCTTCCTGCAGGGCTCCTATCCCATCACCCCGCTCTTCGATGCCTCCCTGGCCGCCATGTGGTACCCCGGCCTGAATGGCTTTTTTCTGGGGCCAAACCTCAACTACAGCCTCAGCCGGTCGGTGGACCTGAGCCTCTTTGTACAGTATTTTAACGGAAGATTTGAGAATGCCGGAACCGGCGGGGATGAGGATCTCTGTTTCCAATCGTTCCTCGGGGCGGTGAGGGTGAAGTGGAGTTTTTGAAGAGGGTAGGGAAGTAGGAAGTAGGAAGGTGGGAAGGTAGGGAAGTAGGAAAGTAGGGTTATTGGTGGAGGACTTTGAAGAGGCTGTTGCTTTTTTTTGTAATGATGATGACCGAATAGAGGCCGGGTGGAAGTTCTGACATTTGAATTTGTACCTGGTGTCGTGACTTTTGGTATTTAACCGGTACAGGCTGTCCGATCGAATTAATAACGGAAATTGTTACCGGGTCCTCCTTAACCAGGATGGTGACGGTTTCATGGCAGGGATTCGGCCAGGGAGCTATCTGTTCATTTACTGGGATCTCTGTTTCACCGGTGATGATCCCGTTCTCATCGGTCTTAACCAGATAGACTTCTTTATATGTTGACAAATCTGAAGAGCCCGTGATGATAAATCCTGAATCGGATGTCAGCGAAACCTCAAAGCCATGGGTCCAGGGCTGGGGAAAATCCCGGCACCAAATCATATTGCCCGATGAATCTGTCCTCATCAGGAAAACACCCAATATGCCCGTGCCGGTAAGAACATACCCCTGATCAGGCATGATCCTGATGGATTCGGCATAGGCATAGGTCCAGCCCGGAGGCAACAAGGATTTCCGCCAGATCGTATCTCCGTACCGGTCGAAACGCATGAGGAGGATCTCGTTTCCCGTCATCTCGGCAATGGTAAATCCCTGATCATTGTTTAAAACAACGGATTTTGCCTTATTTCCCTCATTGTAAGCTCCAAGCCGTTTTAACCACTGCAAGTTTCCAACAGCATTCGTTTTTATTAAAAGCACTTGATCAACTGCCGGCCATACAGAATCGAATCTCGAGTATCCGGCTAATAAAAATCCTGAATCATAAGTTTGTACAACATCATTTCCGATTTGCGATCTCCAGTTTTCGCCAAATAATCTTGTCCAGAGAGTATCCCCTGAATAATCTGTTTTAACCAGATAAGCATCAAAATACCCATTATATGGATTTCTTTGACCTGCAATTATATATCCACTGTCAAACGTTTGCTTAATTGCGTTTCCTATTTCCGTATCCTGAGGGATTCCGATACGCTTAGACCATAATGTCTCGCCATCCTGACTATAATTTACCAGAAATACATCATGATAATTCATTCCGCAGACGATTATCGTACTATCCGGCGAAAGGAGGCAACTGAACCCGATAGCGCCATAGGTATAATATATCGTATCCCCGATTTCACGCACCCAAAGGGTGTCGCCGAACGAATTGGTCCTGAAAACCAACATATTCCCGGTGTTTATATTATCTCCAATCTGTCCGGCAATAATATAACCCCCATCAATATTTTGTACCACCGAATACCCACGGCATTCGTAATAATTAAAATAATACAATCGTTCAAAAGTGATCTGGGCTTGCAATGAAAAGGGGAAAAACATTACAATAAGGGATATAAAATATCTGGTCATCTTTTTAGTGTCATGGGTTCTTTGTTCAATTAACTGTAATT
>CAYWHQ010000384.1:0-3354 GCA_964457665.1 uncultured Prolixibacteraceae bacterium
CTTCAGGCTCAGAAAAAAATAGGTTCTGGCATACAGAAACTGATTGGCGAGCCATCGGGTACGTTGTACCATAAAAACTTTTGATTTTTGTACCTTCTCGTCGTATACCATTGCTTTTTCGCAGTATTCGATCCGGTGTCTGTCTTTGAGAAGTTTGATCTCCAGTTCTTTATCTTCTCCAAAAGAATCGATGGTCGACATATAGGATTTGAAGAGCTGATAATCAAAGGCCATACCTGAACCAATCAGTGCGGAAGAGAGACCTGCAACCCTGTGACCTTTCCTGAAGATATGGTTGTTGATCTCCTCGCTTACAGCGTCGAGAATGGCAAAGGAGGTGTTTCTGTTCTTGGCCGTTCTGTGACCCTGCACTGCAACGAAACCACTACTGAGGGCGATGTTCATCAGGGTGATGAAATCGGGGGCCATGATATTGTCGGCGTCGAGAATGATCACTGCCTCATAGGTGTCGGGAAGGATGGACATGGCCTTGTTCAGCGCCCGCGACTTGGAGCTTTTTTCAAAGCTTACCTCAATTACAGTGACCGGAACCTGTCGCAACGCTTCCAGTGTGGAGGGCTGAAAGCTGTCGGCGATCACGATTACATCGAAAAGCGTGCCGGGATAATCCTGGTTAAGTGCTTGCCGGGCCACTTCCACAATAACGGCATCTTCTTTATAGCCTGGGATCAGGACTGCAAACCGCCGATGTTTTTTCGCCTCCGGTAAAGGGGGATGGTAGGGGAGCAGACCTGCAATTGAAAAAACTGTGAAATAAAGAGTCCCGGCGGCGAGATACAGGAACAGGATGCCTTCCAGGATCATCAGTACAAGGATAATTGGCTCAGGTAGCATAGATCATCCGGATAAGTTGAACCTCATGTTTATGCAAATATACTGTTTCCGGTATCCTGAACCAAACATTCTTTACAAATAGGGATTATTGTGAACTTCGGGATTGACGATATTTTTCAGATGCCAGCCGATTGCCCTGAGGTAGGCAAAAAACAGGATGGGTTTCCCTTTGAGCAGGAAACGGAAAGCATTCTTCGGAATGGCGATGAGAAGTTGGTAGAATATCCCGAGGATGAACTCTTTGCCTGATATGTTCCTGCGCATGAATACCAGCCGGTTCCGGTTCAGGTGGTATATCTTGAGTGCACTGAGTTTTCCAACCGAAACCGACTCCTTGTGAAATACAAGCGCATTATGTACGTAGAAAATTCTGTAGCCTGCTTTTTTTATCCGGTAGCTCCAGTCGGCCTCCTCATAATATAAGAAAAAGATATACGACATCAGGCCGATTTCCCTTATGACGTGCATGGGAACCATCATTGCTGCGCCATGTGCATAGGATGTTTCCATGTCCCTGTCATGCTGGCCCCGGTCCTTTTCCCTGAATCCAATGGCAAAATTCCGCATGGTGACGTGGTTCAGCGGCGTATACCCTGCATACTGGATGATGGAAGGATCATAAAAAAAACGAAGTTTAGAGCTTACAGCGCCGATCGTACGATCTGATTCAAGTTTTGCAACCATAGGTTCCAGAAAACCTTTATCAACAATCGTGTCATTATTCAGCAACAGGACATACTCGCCCTTTGCCCGCATGATACCCAGGTTATTACCGCCGGCAAATCCGTAATTGACAGGACTCTCATATAGGATGACCCCGGGATACCTCTCCTTGATGATACGGGGGTTATCATCCGGAGAACAATTATCGATGACAATAATTTCAATGTTGGGATAGGTGATCCGCGTAAGTGATTCGATCAGATCGCAGGTGACCTCCGACTGGTTGTAGTTTACCGTAATGATGGATACCAGCGGGCTGGAAGGTTTCGGGGGTGGTGTGGTCCTGATAAAATCCATGGCAATGGATCATTGGAGGGCAGGACTTTTATGCAATTCTGGATTACGGAGGTTAGCAAGATGCCAGCCGACCGCATTCCTGTAGGCGATCAGCAGCCGGAACTGTCGCTTCAGGAAAAACTGGATGATATTCTTTGGGATGGCAAGAAAAATCTGGTAAAGACAACCCAATAAAAAAGTGATACCATGGATATTCCTGCGCATGAAAAGGATCCTGTTGCGGTTGAGGTAATAGATCTTCATGGGGCTCATGGCGCCGGTTGTCACGGAATCTTTATGATAGACCAGGGAGTTGTGTACATAAAAGATCCGGTAGCCCGTATCCCTGATACGCTGGATCCAATCCATCTCTTCGTAGTAGAGAAAGAATATATCGGCCATTAGTCCGGCTTTTCTCATGACTTCGCGGGGGATTAACATGGCGGCACCAAAAGCGAAATCGGTTTCTGCATCCCGGTCGTATTGCCCGTGATCGTCTTCCTGAAAACCAATTCCGTAGTTGCGCATGGTAATCCTGTTCATCGGGCTGAATCCCGCATACTGAATGAGGTTTTTCTGGTAGAAGTAACGTATTTTAGGGCTCACCACGCCAATCCCGGGATTCAGGATAAGTTTATCGACAAGAGGTTCGAGAAAACCCGGTTCGACCTCTGTATCGTTGTTGATCAGGAGCATGAATGCCCCTCTGGCTGCATGGATACCGAGATTGTTGCCCCCGGCGAAACCGAGGTTTTCGGCGCTGCGGATCAGATGGATCTCCGGAAATTTCTCCTCAATAATTTTGGGGTCCTTATCGGGAGAGGCATTATCCACCACGATGATCTCGATATTGTTATAGGTGATGCTGCGTAAGGAACGCAGGAGATCGCAGGTAACTTCGGGCTGATTGTAGTTGACCGTGATGATGCTGACCAGCGGGTGTAAGGGATGGTTATTCATAAGGACTGATTGTTTCGGGGTATCCCTTTGAGACGTTCCTTATTTAATTCCTCCTCTTTTTCACGGGCTTTCTTGTCCTGAATATATCCGGCTATAAACCCTATGGGGGTAAACAGGATTAGCCCGATGATGATATGAACCAGAACGCCTACCATAGTGATGTGATGTTACGTTCCTGCATGATTTTTTCGAGTTTCGGTACCATGAAAATATATGCCAGGCTGGTATAGACGACCAGACCGGTAGGGAACTGACCGAGTACCGCGTTGCCGTATGAGGCACCTAAAATCCCGAAGAAGCCGCACATCAGTGCGGCGGATACAGTGAAGAGCTCTCGGTTTTTGATCTGGAACATGATAATGTACATACCTTTACCCAGGATATAGCCCAGAATGAGCATGTGCAGGTAAAGCCCGATGATGCCTGTTTCGGCCCAGATGAGCACAAACCAGCTGTCGGTCGCCAGGTTTGCAAGAAACGTGTTGGGGGTGTATTGCTGGGCACGATCCCCTGCATGACCGACGCCTCCTCCGAAAGGTT
>CAYWHQ010000385.1:0-3353 GCA_964457665.1 uncultured Prolixibacteraceae bacterium
GCTCAATCATGATCTCCAACTATCCGGGCATGAGGATCAAACCCGGATCGATGGGAAAACCCTTCCCGGGGATCACGGCAACAGTCATCGATGCCGATACATACACCCCCTTCGATGGTCCGGGGAAGATTGGTCTGATCGCCATTAAACCCGGCTGGCCTTCGATGATGCGTACATACTGGAACAATGAAGAGACCTATCAGAAGAAGTTCAAAAACGGATGGTACCTGCCCGGCGACCGCTCCAGCATCGACAGTGAAGGTTATTTCTGGTTTGTCGGCCGCGACGACGATGTGATCAACACCGGAGGACACCTGGTAAGCCCCTTTGAAGTGGAATCGGCCCTTCTGGAACATCCTGCCGTCGCAGAATCGGCAGTCGTATCCAAGCCCGATTTTGTGAACATGGAAGTAGTCAAGGCTTTTGTAACGCTTAAACCCGGGTTCGAACCCAGCAAAGACCTCGACCTCGATATCATGAACTTTGTCAGGAAGAAACTCTCGCCCCTGGCCATGCCCCAGGAGATCGAGTTTATCGAGGCGTTGCCCAAGACCCGCAGCGGAAAGATCATGAGAAGAATCCTTCATGCCAAAGAATGGGGTGAGGAGATCGGAGATACGTCGACCCTGGAGAATGATTAATCCAATCGAAATCAATGACAAATAGTTAATAACCATTTTTAAATCACTTAAAGAGTAGGAGAAAAAAACATGGACGAAATGAAAGAAATCGTGCGCACTTATGTTGTCAAGGAATATGTCGAGGATGATACGGAGATCGGGTTTGATACTCCCCTGATCTCAGGTGGTATTGTGGATTCCTTTTCAATGGTTTCGCTCAAGCGGTTCCTCGAGAACAAATACAACATCTCCATCCCCGACGATAAGGCTACACCGGAAGCTTTCGATTCGGTCAACAAGATCGTTGCGCTTGTTCAGGAATTCGTAAAAGGCTAGGAGGTAAGAATGGCTTATACCGATAAAATAAGGGGAATGTACCAGGAGATCCTGGGTGGACTTAAGGAGGCCGGACTTTTCAAACAGGAACGGTTTATCCATTCAGCCCAGGCTGCTGATATAGAAGTCGAATTTCCGGTGGGATCCTCCCTGAAAAAGGTGATTAATATCTGCGCCAATAATTATCTCGGACTCTCCAGTCATCCGGAGGTTGTTCAAGCCGCCCATGCCGGGCTCGATTCTCACGGATATGGCATGTCATCGGTGCGTTTCATCTGCGGCACACAGGATATTCACAAGAAACTGGAAGCGATGGTCACCGAATTTCTCGGAACAGAGGATACCATCCTATTTCCCTCCTGTATGGATGCCAACGCCGGTGTGTTCGAGGCAGTCCTGACCAAGGATGATGTGATGATATCCGACCGCCTGGTCCATGCTTCCATCATTGATGGCATCAGACTTTGCAGTGCCATGCACGACACCTTTAAACATTCCGACATGGAGCACCTGGAAGAGAAGCTCCAGCTGCACAACGACAAACGTCTGAAGATGGTGATAACCGATGGTGTATTCTCCATGGACGGCGATACAGCGAAACTGGATAAGATGGCGGAACTATGCGAGAAATATGATGCCCTGCTATTCTGCGACGATTCTCATGCCAGCGGTTTTATTGGAAAGACCGGCCGCGGAACCCATGAAAAATATGGCGTAATGGGTAAGATGGACATCATAACCACCACCTTCGGCAAAGGGCTGGGTGGAGCATCCGGTGGTTGTGTATCAGGACGCAGGGAGTTGGTTGAAATGTGCCGTCAGAAGGCCCGACCCTATCTTTTCTCCAATACGATAGCACCTCCGGTTGTTGCCGGGGTTATCAAAGTCCTCGAAATCCTTTCAGCAACTACCGAACGACGGGATAAACTGGAAAAGAATACCGAATTCTGGCGCAAAGGACTGACTGATGCAGGCTTCATCCTCAAGGAGGGCGATACGCCGATCGTTCCGGTCATGCTTTTCAATGCAAAGCTCTCGCAGGATGTCTCCCGCGATCTTTACGAAGAAGGAATCTATGCAATCGGATTTTTCTTCCCGGTTGTACCGCAGGGACAGGCACGGATCCGGACCCAGATATCTGCCGGTCATGAGATTCATCATCTGGAAAAGGCACTCGATGCCTTCAAAAAGGTAGGGAAGAAATACGAAATTCTGGGTAAAACCAAACAGGAAATCATTGCAAGGTACGGTATGTAAAGCAGTTCACCCACTGAATCGTTATGTATCATGACATGATGAACAATCCTTTTATGCTGACCATTGCTTTGGTGGTCCTTTTTTGCTCGGAAGCATTGGCACAGCAGATTCAACCTTATCAACCGGACCAGAATGTCAGGGCCGACATGAAGATGGCTGTTGAACAGGCTGCAAAGGAGAATAAACATGTGCTGGTGCAGTTTGGAGGGAACTGGTGTCCCTGGTGCATCCGGTTTCATGCCCTGGTTTCAGGGGCCCCCAAGGTTGACTCCCTGGTAAAAACCTACTATGTCTATGCGCTTGCCAACGTTCCCCGGGAAAAGGATTTGCGTGACTGGGACCTTTTCAGGGAGTACGGGTATCCTAACAGATTCGGATTTCCGGTTTTCGTTATCCTCGACGGGAGTGGCAATCCACTCCATATCCAGGATTCAGGAATACTGGAACATTGCTCCGCAAAGGGATATGATACTGCACGGGTAGTCTCTTTTCTAAAGATGTGGACCTTCGCGGCGGTCGATCCCGCCACATATCAGAAGAAGTAGAAGACCCCCAGCAGGAATCTGATATTACCGATTTCCTTTGTATCGGTGACGTATCCTTTTCCAGTCGTTTTGCCATAGGCTGCAACGGTGTATTCAATTTCACCGGCGAGCCGGAGTTTGCCTGCATTGAATACCAGCCTGGGAGATACGCGATAAGCATAGTCGATGTTTCCCCCTCGTGTGTAGGCGGGTCCGGTGTAAGCGTATTCCGATCCGAGGTTCTTTCCGAAAGCACCGAAAATGCCTGGTTGCCAGCGGTTTCCGTTGGTATGGAATTCGGCCCATACCGAAAATGACCGGAGATTGGTGTAGTCATGGTACCCTCTGACTGAATCGGTGATACTTTTTACGGCGTAGCCTCCGATCATGGTATATGCATTGTTGTTTCCACCGTATTCGCCTCCTGCCTTGAAGGTCAGATTTTTGAGTTTCAGTTTGGCAAAGGCGTGGGCGGCAATACTGCTGCTCCTGGCGGTGGTTTTATATGTCTCGGTGACGGCATTTTTATGGACAATGATATTATTGACCACCGTATCATATGCGTTACGGATGGTCACCACGCTGGATAGTCTCGGAGTGAGAATCTGGTAGTTAA
>CAYWHQ010000386.1:0-3346 GCA_964457665.1 uncultured Prolixibacteraceae bacterium
CATACAGGGATGTGGTCGGCACACATCAAGGGATTTTGGGCTTATCTAAGGCTTGAACGGTCCCTTTCGCCTCATACTGTTGAGGCATATCTTCATGATGTGGTACAGCTGACCAGCTATCTGGAGAGACGAGGGTACATTCTTTCGCCCGGGGAGGTTACACCCAACCATCTCAAGGATTTTGTCGAGGATATCAATCAAATGGGAATATCGGCCAAAAGCCAGTCGCGCATAATTTCCGGGATCAGGGCGTTTTTCAGGTATCTTCTATTGGAGGATATCATCCGCAGGGACCCGGCTGAGTTGCTGGATTCGCCGAAAACAGGACGGAAACTTCCGGATGTGCTGAGTGTGGAGGAGATTGACCGGATCATTTCAGCAATTGACCTGAGTACTCCGGAGGGGCGCCGCAACAGGGTTATTCTGGAAACCCTGTACAGTTGCGGACTGAGGGTTTCGGAGCTGGTTTCGTTGAGAATTTCCTGGTTAAACCTCAATGAAGATTACATCCGGGTGATCGGAAAAGGCGACAAACAGCGGATTGTACCGGTCGGAAAGGTAGCCCGTCACCTTATACTGGAGTATATACGGGGCGAACGCAGTTATATTAAGGTTCAAAAAGGGTCGGAGGATATTTTATTCCTGAACCGTCGGGGCAAAGGGCTGACAAGGGTGATGATCTTTCATGTTATTAAGGCGCTGGCCACACGGGCGGGTATTCACAAAAGGATATCCCCGCACACTTTCCGGCACTCTTTTGCCACCCATCTGGTTGAGGGGGGCGCCGATCTCCGTGCCGTGCAGGATATGCTTGGACACGAATCGATCACAACAACCGAAATTTATACACATCTTGACCGGGAGTATCTGCGAAGCACGATTCTGCAGTACCATCCCCGTAACCATGAGTAGCCCTTTAAAAAACCTTCAGATACGAATGAGTTTTGTCTCAGGGTTTCAGCGGGGAGTCCTTCTCCCGTGCCATGTGGTTGTAGACGAGCCTGTCGAGAAGAAAAGGGAAAAACCTGTTCAGTGTAACGGTTAGTTTTCCCTGGGTGGTCAGTACCAAAGTTCTTTTTCTTTTTTTAATAGCCTCCATGATTCTCGATGATGCCACTTCAGCCGGCATGAGTTTGTCTTCATTGAGGGGGGTTTCACCCTGCGGGGAGCCATCGCGCGACAGGGCTTCATTCCGGATATTGGAAGATGTAAATCCAGGGCAGGCAATAAGGACATGCAGGTCTTTTTTCAGGTTTTCAATGCGCACTACTTCCAGGAAACCCTGCATGGCGAACTTTGACGCGGAATAGCCTGATCTCCCGGGTAATCCTTTGTAACCTGCTACCGATGAGATCCCGACCAGCGATCCACGGGAGCTAAGCAGATGGGGTAAAGCAAATTTGGTGCAGTATACGGTTCCCCAGAAGTTGGTGTTCATCAGCCGATGCAACACCTGCAGATCGACCTCCTCAAACAAAGCCCTCATTGAAATGCCGGCGTTATTCACCAGAACATCAATCTTCCCGAATACAGTAACCGTTCTTTCCACCAGGTTCCTGCAGTCATCCGGTGAATTCACGTCGGCAGCGGTAATCAGGTAATCGTCTGGTTCCCAGGTTCTGACATAATCAAACATTTTTTCCACTCCTCGGGCTGCCAGCGACACCCTGTATCCTCTGCGGTGGGCTTCGACTGCAAGGGCGCGGCCAATACCGGATGAGGCGCCTGTGATTATTATAACCGGAGGTTCCATGACATGGTTGTTGCTTTTTAAATCTAATAACCGTGATCGCAAAATTAGGAATTAAGATGATCAAAGATTTTGTAATTTCGGCATAAATCTCAGCCATTGACTGAACGGGAATTATTTTTCAGATATCTTGGCCTTCCGGCATTTTCTCCCATGGCGCTCGATATCGTTAAAGCCAGGGGTGTTTTTCTATACGACAGGCAGGGAAAGGATTATCTCGACTTTATTTCTGGCATCTCCGTGAGTAACCTTGGTCATGGCAGTGTGGAGGTGATTCGTGCGGTCAAGCGACAGGCGGAACAATACCTTCATCTTAATGTATACGGTGAGTTTGTGCAAACCCCACAGGTGAGGCTGGCTGAAAAACTGGTCGGATTGCTTCCCGATTGTCTTGATTCGGTCTATTTTGTCAACAGTGGCAGCGAAGCTGTTGAGGGGGCGCTGAAACTTGCAAAAAGATACACAGGGAGGACCGAAATTATCTGTTTTCGCAATGCTTACCATGGATCATCACACGGGGCACTCAGCGTAATGGGCAATGAGAGGTTCAAGCAAGCCTTCAGACCGCTGTTACCTGACATAAAGATACTGGATTTCAATAATTTCTGTCAGCTTGACCAGATTTCGGGGCGTACAGCCTGTGTGATCACCGAAACGGTACAGTCGGAAGCCGGCGTTGTTCTCCCGGCCGACGGGTACCTGCAACAGTTATCACGAAGATGCCGGGAAACCGGAGCACTGCTGGTCATCGACGATGTGCAGTGGGGAATGGGCCGGACGGGCTCTTTATTCAGCTTCGAACCAACAGGGATTGTGCCGGATATCCTCGTTCTTGCCAAGGCACTTGGCGCGGGTATGCCTTTGGGCGCATTTGTGGCTTCCAGGAGTATCATGGAATCCCTTGCACATGATCCGGAACTTGGTCATATCACCACCTTCGGGGGTCACCCGGTTTCCTGTGCGGCCGCCCTGGCGGGACTCGAACAGCTCCTGCAGGGAGGATATATTCAGGAAGCCGATCATAAGGGAGCCATACTGGAGGAAGCGTTGAAAGATCATCCTGCCGTGGCATGCATACGGCGTAAGGGGCTTTCATTGGGTGTTGACCTGCGTGACCCGTCAGCCACAGGGACATTTCTGCGCCACGCCCTTGCCTGTGGAGTGATCATCGATTACTTTCTTTTTTCCCCCACCACTTTCAGGATCGCCCCTCCCCTTGTGATCAGCCAGGGTAATATCAGAGAGGGCATCCGGAGAATTCATGCCGCGTTAACCTTGCTATAGAAAAAATCATGCATTTTGTACGTAATCATCTGTTATTGTTGTCACTGGTCATCCTGGTCCTTCTTGACCCGCTGATGGAGGAGTTTTATATCGGAGGGATCATCAGTATCCTTTTGCTCGGATTGAGCTGCGGGCTGTGCCTATGGGTTTTGTCGGCGAAAAAGCGACTCTTTGTCAGCATGATTGCATTTACATCCCTGGTCATTTTTTTAGATATCATTAATCTGATCACCCAGTCATCATCAGGGCTTCTGATCGCGAATGTATTACAGGCCCTGCTTGTTTTCACCTTTGCCATCCTGATGTTTTATT
>CAYWHQ010000387.1:0-3337 GCA_964457665.1 uncultured Prolixibacteraceae bacterium
ATCGTCCTGTACCTTTTGTAGACCGAAGAAACCAGGTCGACTTTCCTGGATGGGATGAAGCGGGCATCGGGCATGGCCATGTAGTACATGCAGCTGCCGGCGCATAAGCCACATCGGACACAACTGTTCAGGTAGGTGAGGAGTTTGCCTTCATGCTGCGCGTCAAAAGCGGCAAGCCCTTTCCTGATATCTTCGCTGACCGGTCGGTTCATTTTTTCGGGTCGTTCCTTGTGTTTAAAGGAGGCCATACGCCTCTGCTGCCATAAAAAAAGCCCAGGTGGTATCTGGCTGCAAAAAAGTAGAGGAGGTGCTTCAGCTTTCCTGCAGGGATATATAAAACCATCAGGGAGGCGATGAGATACATCCACGGCATCACCGGCGGATAAAAAAGCGTTGCAGAAACTGAAAGCTGAACAAGGGTGACCAGCACATTGGCTATATAGTCATCGGGATGGGAAAGCCACCTCAGTTCCTTCCTGGAAATTCGCTTTGTCAGGATAGCAATACCACTTGCGCCGGAAATCAAAAGCAGCAGCGACAGGATGATGGAAGCACTCCCCGTGACAGGAACACCTGAGATGTGCAATGCCAGTATGGCAATAGAAAGGAAGGTGCCGAGGTGAAAGATCAGACCACCGGTATAGGTAGGAAGGTGCATAAAGGCCGACTCTTTCTTAGCCGGACTCATGGCTCCGGTGAATGAATACCTGATTGCGCGGGCGGGATCACCGGCCCTGGGAGCGTAATCTGTGGGATTTCCGCTCCGGATCAGCCTGTAGAGGTGATATGCCAGCAATGGCCCTATGACCATCAGGGAAACCAGGAAGATCCATTGATACCAGAACATGGGTGATGGATTAGACGCAGCCGTCGGGTTTGGGCAATCCGGCTACACGGCAGGCGCCACGTGCAGGACCGAGCGGGAACAGTTCATAGATCTCCCGAAGTTTGATCCTGGTCTCCTGGCAAATGGTTCTGACCATGGGAGCCAGCCCCTTCTCCTCATAGTTTTTTCGGATAAGCCTTACAATGGCCCAGTGTTTTTCACTCATCTCGGCAATCCCGTCGTACCGGGCAAATAATTTTGCCACATCATCGTTCCAGAGTTCCGGCGTAGTGAGAAATCCGTCGCCATCTACTTCAAATGCGTGACCGTCTATTTCCAGTGTTGGCATAGGTTGTTAAAGTTTGAGCCAGGATTCCGGATCAGGCGTCCCGGCGTTGTTTCTGAGCAAGGAAAATTCGTTGGTGTGCTTGTTGTACTGGTAATCTATCCCCCACTTCCTGTGATTACGTGCAACCTGCCGGATGGCATCACAGATATACTCAGCCTCTTCGACTGACATGGTTGGATGGAGGGAGAGTCGTATCCAGCCTGGTTTATCCGACAGGTCTCCGCTGGAGATCTTTCGGGTGATCTCTCTCGATTTCTCATAGCTGACATCCAGGAGGTAGTGGCCGTAGGTTCCGGCACAGGCACAACCGCCCCGTACCTGAATGCCGAACCTGTCGCTGAGGATCGACACGGCAAGGTTGTAGTGAATACCGTCAATATAAAACGAAATGACCCCGAGCCGGTTGCTGATCGTATCGGCGAGGATATGCAGACCCGGTATGCGGGAAAGCTTCTCAAAAACCAGGCTGAGCAATACGTCCTCCTGCCGGTGCATCATGGCAACACCCATCTTCTCCTTCAGTTCAATGGCCAGTGCGGCCCTTATGGATTGAAGGAATCCGGGTGTGCCCCCGTCCTCCCGGATCTCGATGTCATCCACGAATTTGTATTCTCCCCAGGGATTGGTCCAGTCGACCGTACCCCCGCCTGGTTGATCGGGCACTTTGCTGTCGTAGAGGCGGGAATTGAAAATGAGCACCCCGGAGGCACCCGGCCCCCCCAGAAATTTGTGCGGTGAGAAAAAAACTGCATCGAGCGCTTCCGCAGGATCAGCAGGGTGCATGTCGATTTCATCATAGGGTGCAGATGCTGCATAGTCGATAAAAACCAGTCCGTTGTACTGATGGACCAGCTTTGCCATGGCATGTACCGGGGTACGAATCCCGGTTACATTCGAACAGGCAGTGAAAGAACCGATCTTTCTTTTTCTTTTCCGGTGTTTTCTCAAAGCACTTTCCAGGTGGTTGAGATCGACCAGGAGATCCTTCCCGGGCCTGATCACCTCAACATCTGCCACCGTCTCGTACCAGGAAGTCTGGTTGGAGTGGTGCTCCATATGGGTGAGAAACACCACCGGTCGTTCTTTTTCCTTCAGGCATTCTGCTCCCGAGAGAAGCGTGCAGGTCTTCAGGCCGAGGATTCTCTGAAATTTAACGATTGCTCCCGTCATGCCGAACCCGGTGGTAAGTATCACGTCGTCGGGGCCCGCGTGTACATGTTTCTTGATCCTTTCATGCGAAAGGTGGTAGGTTCGGGTCATCAACCGGCCTGTTTCGCTGTTTTCGGTATGCGTGTTGCCGACAAAGGGGCCGATCACCTCCGAAATCCGTTTTTCGATCGGCCGGTATAACCTGCCGCTCGCAATCCAATCGGCATAGACCATCCTTTTATCACCATAGGGTGTGTTATAGATCTGGTCGACACCGATAATATTTTTGCGGAATGGTTGAAAATATTTACCGGTATTCATGTTTGCAAATATATAGGTTTCTGTTTATCCGGCAAGGAAGGCAGGTGTGGGTAAGAAGGTTTTTTTTACCATCTTTGCACATCCTCATTTAAACTTATGATTACCGACAACAGACCGGCGAAGGTTCACTGCCAGGATTGCACCGTACGATCCTGCGCCGCCGCGGTTCTCGGACCTGACGAATTTGACCTCGTCAACAGGAATAGTAAGGAGGCCGAATTCACAAAGGGGGACATTCTGATCCGCTCAGGATCCATGACATCGCATATTATTTATCTGAAATCAGGCCTCGTCAAGGAGTTTGTGAAAACAGCCGATGGCCGTGAACAGATCCTTCAGATCGTAAAGAGGTACTCCTACCTTGGATTACACTCTCTTTTCGGGGATAAGGTCAATCATTACTCCTATGCGGCGCTTGAGGACGTAAAGATTTGTTATATCGATGTTGGAGTGTTTAACGAGCTGATCCGGAATAATGGTGAATTTGCCTATCAGATACTGATCTCAGTATCACGCGACAGCCTGCATAATTTTCACCGGTTCATGAGCCAGTCGCACAAGAGAACCTACGGGAAGCTGGCGGATGCGATGCTCTATTTTTCTTCCATTATTTACGAATCGGTCGAATTTGAAATACCCTTCACCCGGAGAGAGCTGGCCGATCTGATCGGTATTTCAAGAGAAAGCGCCAC
>CAYWHQ010000388.1:0-3335 GCA_964457665.1 uncultured Prolixibacteraceae bacterium
CCCGCTGGCGCTGATCTTGAGAATATTGCTCTTCACAACGCTCAGGATGATGTCGATGTCATGGATCATCAGGTCAAGGATGACAGGAACATCGGTTCCTCTGGGGTTGAACTGCGCAAGTCTGTGACTCTCAATGAACATTGGCTTGTCGAAATACTTTTCCACAGCAAGGAAGGCAGGATTGAACCGCTCGACATGACCAACCTGCACCTTGACATTGGCTTCACCGGCCAGGCTGATCAGTTCGCGGGCCTCATCCAGGGTCGTAACAATTGGTTTTTCAATAAAAACATGCCGGAATTTCTTCAGGCTCCTGGACGCACAGTCGAAATGGGAAACCGTAGGTGTAACAATGTCGACCACATCTACATGATCGATCAGTTCATCCACCGAAGTGAAGTGAGTCACGCCATATTCCTGTTCAACACTCCGGGCTATACCGGGATCCGGATCATGAAAACCGGCAAGTTCATAATCACTGATCTCCTTGATACATTTGATATGAATTTTCCCAAGATGACCAGCCCCGAGGACACCAATTCTCAACATGATATTTTTTTGCAAAGGTACGCCTTTGAGAAACATGATTTTTACTATTTTGCTGAAAAAATCAGACTTGAAACCAGCCGATACTTACCGCCATCAGGGTCTCAGAAAACAACTCGTCGACTCCATCAGGACCAAAGGCATCAAAGATGAAAATGTTCTTAAGGCAATGGAGTTGATTCCCAGACATTTCTTTTTCGATTCAACTTTTCTTGAATATGCATATGAGGACAAACCTTTTCCGATCGGGGCAGGACAAACAATCTCCCAGCCATATACGGTAGCCATCCAGAGTGAACTCCTCCGTGTAAGGCATGGTGATAAGATTCTTGAGATCGGCACCGGATCAGGCTATCAGGCATCCATCCTGGCAGCTATGGGAGCCCGGGTCTTTTCCATTGAGAGACAGAAGCTCCTTTTCGAAAAAACCTCCCGACTGATGCATGAATTGCGCTATCCCGCGATTCGGCTCTTTTATGGCGACGGGTATAAAGGTCTGCCCGCATTTGCCCCGTTCAACCGGATACTTATCACTGCAGCTGCTCCTTTTATTCCGGAAGAGCTTATCTCCCAGCTTAAACCCGAAGGGATAATGGTTCTCCCCCTGGGAGCCGGCGACACCCAGGTAATGACTACCATAGAAAAAGACCGGCACTCCGCCATTCACAAACAGGAGCATGGATTGTTCAGATTTGTTCCGATGCTTGTAGATAAAGCACGGGAGCAGGATAACAAGGTATGATTCAGCGGATTTTCCTTCTCCTCCAGACGGCAAAGCCGGTCCCTCCTATCAAAAGTACCGAACCGGTCCACATGATATTGATGTATGGGTTGACGATGGATTTTACCACGATGTAATCCGGATCATCGTCGGCAAAAGAAATGTAGGTGTAAATATCCTTGTTCAGGAAATGCCGCGTCGAGGGATTATACACGGCACCCATCCGCGGGTGTATATTGATGGAAGGGAACAGACTAAAACGGTACTCAAACTGCTTGTCCCTGTATCGCAAAAAATCAACTTTGTACGTAGTGGTGTTCCCCCTGACCGATTTACCGGAGTATACCACATAATAGCCTCCCATGTAAAGTGTATCCTGGCGCATCAGCATCAGATTCTCATTGTTCGTACGGCTATCGCCCAGATCATACCTGGAGGTGTTTGCAGAGATGATCATGGAATTGGAAAAGGTCAGCAATACGCCGAGAAGAAAAATCATCAGCCCCAGGTGGGTCACAAAAGCTGCGCTGTTCTTCGGACGGGCTGTACCGAACAGGAAATTGACGATCACCGCAAACAGTCCAAGCAACAGCAACAGCAGTAATGCAATGAGCAAGGGAGATCGCACCGTGCCTGCAATGACGAAAGGCAGCGCCGAAATGAATGAGGCAGAGACCGGCAGCACAATCTTGCGGAGAAACTCGCGCCTGCCGTTGTGATGGTAATTCAGTACCTGTGTAAGTGCCAGAAAACCAGCCATGAAAATCATGAAGACCGATTGCCATTTATTGTAAAAAGCCACCGGATCGGCCGGCGGCGCCATATTCGTTCCAAAAATCGCATTATATACAGGAATGCTGGTGGTAAAGATGATCTGGAAAGCAGCCAGAACGATCACCAGTGATCCGATATAAAGCCAGAATTCTCTTGAACTGTAATGATCATGCAGATTCTGTTTCAGGTTCCTGTATCGGATGCCAATTAAAATAACCGAAATCGTAAGGAAAGTGAGAAGGAAAACAAGCAACTGTCCGGTCATGCCATTGGCTCCGAAGGAGTGTGCCGAAGAGTCGGCCAGCACACCACTCCGTGTCAGGTAACTGGCATAGAGAACCAGAACATACGACAGGGTCATAAAAAGGTAGGAGAGAAATAAAGCATGGTTCTGCTTTCGTGCAATAAGCATGAAATGAAGGCCTGCCGCAAGGGTCATCCAGGGAACCAGGGAGGAGTTCTCCACAGGATCCCATGCCCAGAAACCGCCGAAGGTAAGCGACACATAAGCCCAGGCACCTCCGACAAGAATCCCTGCTCCCAGAACCGTGAGAGAAGCCAGTGTCCATGGGATGGTTATGCGAAACCAGCCATGATAATCCTTCCGCAGCAACGAAGCAATCGCGTATGAGAACGGTACCAGGGCGAGTGCATATCCCATGAACAGGATCGGCGGATGAATAGTCATCCAGAAATTTTCAAGCAGGGGATTCAGGCCATTGCCATCTGTTATGAGACTGACATAGTTGCTCTGCTCAAAAATCGTACCCGCCACATTTCCTACAGTTTCTCTCAACAACATAAAAGGATTCTGGCCGATCTGCATCCCGGCTACATGAACACCCAGCAACATCGAGGTCATAAAGACCTGTGAAATACTGAAAACTACCATCGCAGATGGCTCCCAGGTCTTGTTTCGAATGATCAGGAATATCCCGGTCAGGGCCTGAAAAAGCGCCCAAACAAGGAAACTCCCCTCCTGACCAGCCCAGAAACAACTGATAATATATTTAAAATCAAGGTCTCTGGAAGAATACTGCCAGACGTAGGAATATTCGAAATAATGGTTAAGAATAATATAATAAAGGGCTGCCGCGGTCCCGGCAATCGAAATGACATGCATTACGTAAGCGGTACGCGCTCCAAGAAAAAGTGATCCGGACCTGCGGTCTTTCGAGAAATGCAGTACCAGATAAAGTGCAAAGCTCAACAAGGAAAAAAACAAAGCCAACCAGACAGTCATTTCACCTATCAGGCCAGGTAAAAGGTGCTCGCCAATATATTGCATGTGAAA
>CAYWHQ010000389.1:0-3332 GCA_964457665.1 uncultured Prolixibacteraceae bacterium
GCAGGAAAGGGTTACCCTGCAGCAAGGTTTTTATCCGGTGAATGTTCTATTGCCAACCAAACCCGACCTGATTCTATTTTCTTACTCCCTTTCGATGTTCAATCCGGGCTGGGAGGAGGCCTTGCAACAAGTAACTGCCGACCTTCAACCGGGTGGATTCATCGTGGTGGCAGATCTGCATCTTACTCCTTTTTCAGCTTTTAGGAAATGGATGAAAATTAACCACGCTCGTATGGATGGTCACCTGCTGCCAGAACTGAAAAGCCGGTTTAAACCCGTTTGGGATGAGGTCCATACAGCCTATGGAGGGGTGTGGCAATATTTCCTGTTTGTGGGAACTATCACCCGGTAATTGTAATAACTTTGATGCAGCCATGGAAAACGTCAATCCCACCGTCATCAAAGCCCTCACCCAACACGCCAATGAGATTGTGGCAGGATCGTATTCCAATGTCGATCAGATATTCAAGCTGACCGACCAGACGGAGAACAGTCCTGAACTGGCCGAACTGGCCGAGACCTTCGGCATGATGACGGTGAAGATCGAAGCCAGGGAATATGCCCTTGAAAACACCATTGAAGAGCTGAAAAAAAAGAACATTCAGATAGAACTGCTGAACAGCCAGCGGTCTTTGCTCAGTGTCGTCTTCGTGAGCATCGTCCTGCTGATCACATTCTATATTTTTGTTCTGGGTTTCATTCACGATCAAGCCTTCTCAAATCAATTCATCGCAAAATTTGTCCTCAATTATCCGGTAATCGAGGTGATCTCCCTGATAACAGTGCTTGTCGTGGTGTTGACCAGTAACCTTCGCCTGAAAGATTTCGGTCTGACCTTTTCCGGGTGGAAGAGATCTGTTATTGAATCTCTGATCGTATCCGGTGCGTTTATTCTCCTGCTTGTGGTGATAAAGTATCTCAGTAACCGTTATCTCCCAGGAATTTTCAGGGAGACGCAACTTTTCGATCTCTCCTATTTCGGATTTACATACATTACTTATCTGGTGGTGGCCCCCCTGCAGGAGTTTATCGCCCGCGGGGCAGTACAGGGAACCCTTGAAAAGATTCTGGACCTTCGTTACCGGGGCTTTTTTGCCATCCTGGTCACCACCTTTCTGTTTGGGGCGGTACACATGATGAGCTCCCTTAATCTGGCTATTGCCTCGTTTGTCACAGGCTGGCTCTGGGGCTGGATGTATAACCGTCAGAAAAACCTGGTAGGCGTAAGCCTCTCTCATTTTCTGATCGGAAATGTTTCGGGGCTGATGGGATTTTGGAGCTTTTTAGAATAAAAAACGGATGAGTTTGTCAGGCAGACGGTACTGGAATTTCCACATCAACGTATCAGCAATACTTTCCAATCATATCAAGCAGTTCGTTTCGGTTTACCGGCTTTGAAAGATAATCGGTACACCCCGAACCGAGCATAAGCTCCCTGTCGCCTGCAAGGGCGTAAGCAGTCTGTGCAATTATCGGTATAACCGGATTGACCTCCCTGATCTTCCTGGTGGCTTCAATACCGTTCATATCGGGCATGCGGATATCCATCAGGATCAAACTAATCTGGTCATTTTCCTGAATCAAACGCAGCGCCTCATCTCCTGTTTTAGCACGCAGGAGGATGGCGCCTGTTTTCCTGAGAATACTTTCTATATAATTGAAACTTGTCTCATCATCCTCGGCAACCAGAATCGTCAATCCCTCTTTCAGGACTGATTTCATCGTGATAACTTCCCTCTCCGGTTCTTTCATTACAATCGGCTTATAAGGAACAGTGAAATAAAAGGTACTTCCTCTTCCAGTTTCCGAATCCACCCATATCCTGCCTCCCAGCATTTCCACATAGGCTTTCGCAATGGAAAGACCAAGTCCCGAACCTTCATATGGTCTGGTCAGATTAATATCAGCCTGAATAAACCTTTCGAATATAACCTCCCTACGCCCCTCCGGTATTCCCGTCCCGGTATCCCTGACATAAAACACCACCATTGAGCCTTCCAGAAAATTCCCGATCTCCACGGCTCCATGGGTTGTAAACTTTATGGCATTGTTGATCAGGTTGGTCAGGATCCCGTCGATTTTCATTTTATCGGTCAGGATCACTGACCCTTCTCCCGTTACTTTCTGATTGCAGATAAAACCAAGACCTTTTTTTTCTGTATCCCGGGAAAAGAATCCATAATGATACTGCATAATCTCAGGCAAACTGACTGCAGAAAGGACAACATCGGTATGCCCTGCCTCGATTTTCGACATCTCGATGATATCATTGATGGTCGTCAGCAAACGCTTTCCACTGTTGTTTACCACTTCAATATAGTGTGATTTTTCCTCACTTGTCAGATCCATCTCCTTCAGCAATTCCAGAAAACCGAGAATCCCATTCATGGGGGTCCGGATCTCATGGCTCATATTGGCAAGGAATGCCGACTTGAGCCGGTTGCTCTCCTCGGCCTGGATTCTGGCATTTATAAGTTCTTTCTCGGCATTTTTACGTAGACCGATATTAACCAGCATCTGCGCAAAAACCATCAACACCTGTTGTTCAAGGTCAGAATAGTTATGAACATTACTGACCGAATCAAATCCTACAAAACCCTTACATTCCTTGTGGTGCATCATCGGAAAGGAGAGCACGCTTTTTATTCCCTGCATCTGGAGGATTGATTTCAGCCCAGATTCCGGCAGGTCGGCAACCACCGGAACATACATGGCATTTCCATGACAATGTACCTCAACCCATCCGGGAATCATTTCCAGAGGAACATTCTTAAGATTATGGATTTCCGGTTCAATCCCCCCGGCGCACCATTCGTAGGTATTGATACAAATCTGATTCTCCCAGTCATAGTCGAAAATATATGAACGGTCAGCATGTACAAATTCACCCATCTGCCGTAGCGATGCATTGATCTCTTCATCGACCATCTCAAGCGGAAGATTGATAAATTTCGCAGACAATTCGATCAGCAACTGCCGCAGCAAGGACAACTGCTGTAACTGCTCTTCCGACTCTTTTCGTGCTGTAATATCCTGGGTGATACCAAAAATGAATCCCTGATCTTCCGGTTTGTTCCTGTAAAGGTACCCGTATGAAAAAAGCCATCTGATGGTTCCGTCAGGATGCACCACACGGTAGGTATTATCGAATGGAATGTTTTCCTCAATGGTGCGCTTCAGATTGATTTCACCATGTAAACGGTCATCCGGGTGAACGATAGCCTGCACGGAAGCCAGATCTCCACCGAATGCCTCCATGGGAATACCAAAAAGAAGATCGTGTCCCTTGGACCATTCCACCTTTCCAGTTGCAACCACATACCGCCAATACC
>CAYWHQ010000390.1:0-3329 GCA_964457665.1 uncultured Prolixibacteraceae bacterium
AGCACATTCCCAAAACGCGTCACTATGAATTGAGTTTTATTCCCTTCCCTTTTTGCTGAAGCCTGTACAATTTTCTCACAAATCCTTTTGGAGACGCCCATTACGCTGGTGGGATTAACAGATTTGTCGGTTGAGATCATTACGAATTTTCCGGTACCGCATGCAGCTGCGAGATCGGCCATGATCCGGGCACCCTCCACATTCGTTCGGACGGCCTCAGCGGGGTGGGCCTCCTGGATATGCACGTGTTTATATGCGGCGGCATGGAAAACCACGGCCGGACAGAAACTTTCCATGACCCATCGCATCCTTCCGTTATGGCAGATGTTACCGAGGATGAAACTGAACCTGACATCGGGGAAAGAGCGCTGGCATTCAGTCCGGATGGCATGCAGAGGGGTCTCGGCTATATCGAGCAACACAAGGTGCGCGGGCTGAAAGGCAGCGACCTGCCGAACCAGCTCCGACCCGATGGACCCGGCGGCCCCGGTGACCAGTACAACCTTCCCTTTCAGGTACTGCCGTAAAGGACCGGGATCAGTATGGAAATCCCCCCTGTTAAGCATATCCTCGATCCGGAAACCGCAGATCTGTTCCTTACTCAGCGTATGGTTGATCCAGTCAGAGGCAGGAGGGACCTTCAAAAGTTTCGTACCATGGCTGTGGCAGAGGCCGGCAAGCGCCAGTTTTCGTAAAGTGTCCAACGAAGGTAGACTCAGGACCACCTGGTCAATCCGTCCTTTCTCGAACAGCTTTTCCAGCCTGTCAGGGTGCAGGATAGGGGTGCCTTCGAATTTCTTGCCCTGCCGGGCCGGATCGTCGTCAAGAAAAGCAACGACGCGGAAGCGTTCCTCCCGGCTTCGAAGCAGTACCCTGGCAGCCGTATGAGCCTCCTCCCCGGTGCCGTATATGACCACATCGATACGGGCTCGCCGCGGCCTCCGGTTTTCCGGATAAAGCATTCTTGCCACCATACGCAGGAAGATCATTCCGAAAGCAGTGGAAAGGAACTCAATGATGATGATGGAGAAAGGGATGAAAAAGAACCTGCCAGGCAGCTGGTATGTCACCAGGTTGGTTAAACCGAAAAGGAGACTCCCTGAGAAGAGGGCTGAGAGTACCCGAAAGGCATCGCTGGCTCCCGTATATCGTATGGTTCCGGTATAACTTCGGAAAACCAGGAAGCCTCCGCAACGGATCGCAAGGATGTAGAGCATGATCCAGGGTAAAGGTCTCAGTTCGCTTTCAGGGATGCTGAAGTTAAAACGGAGCAGGTATGCCAGGATGACCGCAATGCCGGTGATCAGCATGTCGGAGAGAAGAATTACCCAGCCTGGCGTATTTACAGGGAATTTCTGTTGTTTCACTTGTTCGGTTACTTTGAAAGCATCCGGGCAGTGCCTCCCCGGCAACACCTGTTAGCTTTTTGTTCCAAAATTAGTGATTCCTTGTCATCCGGCGGTCGATTCCTTTTTTTATCTTTGCCTTTTCCCTCAAGGCCAAATCAGATAATATGAAAAATACAGCATTCACTAAATTTCACGAGGCAATGGGCGCCAAAATGGTTCCCTTTGCCGGTTACAACATGCCCCTGCAGTATGAAGGCGTCAATGCCGAGCATGAAACCGTCAGGAAAGGCATTGGGGTCTTCGATGTTTCCCATATGGGAGAATTCTGGGTCAAGGGTCCCCGTGCACTCGATTTTATACAGCGGGTAACATCCAACGATGCCTCCCGCCTTACTGATGGCAAAGTTCAGTATTCATGTTTCCCCAACGGAAAGGGAGGCATCGTCGACGACCTGCTTGTCTACCGTCTGGATGCCGAAACCTACCTGCTCGTGGTGAATGCAGCCAACATCGACAAGGACTGGGGATGGTGTAACCAGCAGAACAATGCAGGAGCCATCCTTTACAATGCATCCGACGAAATCGCCCAGCTGGCTGTTCAGGGACCTCTCGCTCTCAGGGCAATGCAGAAACTGACCGATACGCCTGTGGTGGAAATGGAATACTATACCTTTAAAAAGCTGACCTTCGCAGGGATCGAAAACGTGATCTTCGCCACTACCGGATATACCGGATCGGGCGGTTGTGAGATATACATGGCCAACGAAGATGCCCCGGTCATCTGGAACGCTGTTTTTGAAGCAGGTAAAGAGTTCGGGATCAAACCCGTGGGACTGGCTGCCAGAGATACGCTGCGGCTTGAGATGGGTTATTGCCTGTATGGGAACGATATTGATGATACCACCTCCCCGATCGAGGCTGGTCTGGGATGGATCACAAAGTTCACCGACACGAAGGATTTCATCGATAAGGAATTGCTTCTGCGGCAAAAACAGGAGGGAGTCCGGCGCAAGCTCGTGGGCTTTATCATGGTCGACAAGGGAATACCGCGCCACGGGTATGAGATTACCGACCCCTCAGGCAATGCCATCGGAGAGGTCACCTCAGGAACCATGGGCCCTTCGGTTAAGATTCCGGTCGGAATGGGTTACGTTCCCTCCTCCCTCTCCCGGGAAGGATCGGAAATATATGTTAAGGTGAGAGACAAGATCCTCCGGGCACGGGTCGTTAAACTGCCGTTTTATAAACCCGCATGATAATAAGAATAAACATTTTCCGTTTATCAGCTGATTAAAAAAATAATAATATCTGATTTATTCACAAAACAATTTCCAATGAACCAGATTGTTCAGAAAATCCAATCCGTACGCTGGAGTAATCTCCTGGTGATCCTGATGATCGCTGTAATCGCTTTCGGCACCGAGAGTTGCAAATCCACCGGAAAGATGAGTCGAAAGGAGCGTAAGGCTCAGATCGAGCTGGCTAAAAAACAGATGACTGCCATTATCAACGGAACCTCTACGTTATCCCTTCAGGAACAGGAGGATCTGATCTCCCAGACCATGAATAAAAACTTCAATGACCCGGAACTGAACGAACTGCTGATCCAGGCCCAGCAAACCCTCAAGAAGAAGGTCAACGAAATGGAAAAAGCCCGCCAGCAGAAAATCGACATCGCACGGGCCACACTCCTCGACCTGCTTGTCAACAAGGATAATAAGCCGGCCGACCAGCTTCAGCGGGAGGTCGACAACATAAAGGCCCAGAACCTGCAGGACGAGGAGATCAATGAGCTTATTGCCAGGGTAGAGAAGAAGATCGCCGAGATGAGAAGCTACAACTCCGAGGCCAATCTGCCACTGAAAACCAGGCTCGAAAATGCCTTCCAGAGCATTGCAGGCGCTGCCTCTTCGGGCAACCTCACGCAGGCCGATTCCCAGATCAGGAACACACTCCAGTATTTTGCATCCGAAGAGGCCC
>CAYWHQ010000391.1:0-3322 GCA_964457665.1 uncultured Prolixibacteraceae bacterium
CTCCGGCCCAACACCCTTCAGCGTTACAATGTACTGCCTGTCTTTATATTTCATGAGGGCGTTTTCTTCCACCACTTCGGTGAGATATTTCACCCCGGGAATACGCCTTACCGAATCCACACCGGCTTCGGCCGGCAGAAAGGTCTTTCCCCTCACCGGCTGGATCACAAGGTCGGGATTGAAGGAGTTGAACAGGGAAAGAACCAGCTTCTCGAATCCGTTGAATACCGATAATACGATGATCAGCGCCATCGTACCTACCGTAATCCCTCCGACGGAAATACCCGAAACAAGATTGATGATGTGGTGCGACTTCTTTGAAACCAGATACCGGCGGGCAAAGAAAAAGGAGAGCTTCATGAGAACCGGAACTGAATTTTATTTTATATGACGGATTATTTTATCGCCTTCACCATAAGCCCGGTCCCCGATGCATGCTTCCCTCCCAGATCCATGAAATTGCACGCCAGCGCCAGCGGGAAGGTGACCAGGTAATAGAACGGCAGCAGAAGGAAGAATATTTTGGATACATTGAGCATCATTATCGGATATTTCATCGATAGGCGCCATCCCAGTTGCCCGGGCTTTCCGTAAGTATACCATGCCTCAATAATACTGAACCCTGCCATCCGGAGTTTTTCACGGATTTCTTCCATGCCGTAACCATCCCGCACATGTTCGTCGATAAACGATTCCCCATGGTCATGGTCATGCACATCGGAACCACCCTGGTCCGACGGGGTCGAGATAATCAAAATCCCATCCTGTGTAAGCGAATCATAGAAATTCCGGAAGACCTTTACGTCGTCTTCAATGTGCTCCATGACATCTACCGAAAGGATCAGGTCGAAAAAGTCGTTCCGGGAGAAAACGGTCAGGTCGGCGACCTCGAACCGTACATTGTTTCTCCTCATCCGGCAAAAAAAAGCATTGCAGTCGGCTACCTGTTCCTCCTTGACATCCACAGCAAGAATGGTAGACCGTTTGAAAAGCGACTGTATAAACCATGTGTACTGACCGAAACCCGAACCGGCATCCAGGATGCGCGGTTTGGAAGGGGGAAATTGGCGTGCTATCAATCTCAGTTCCCGACGGACATGCCACGATCTCAACAAAAGGATATCCAGCATTTTGTAAAATAAGATCCTGAGCCAGGGCGATTGGTTGAAAACCTTGCCAAGCATTCTCTTGATCGGATCGTACTGCATCAGAAATGAAATTTGTACTTTGTACTTTGTAAATCGTAATTTATAATACCCTCATACTTATTTCAACAGCTCCTCAATCTTCTCCAGATAATCCAGCGAGTCATCTTCAAAAAAATGCAGTTCCGGAATGATGCGGAGCGCGTTATGGAGGTTCTTCCCCACATTATACCTGATTTCGGGAGTATGATTCCGGATGACCTCAAGAAGCTGGTTTTTATCCCGGTTCGTGAAAAGACTGAGATAGATCCTCGCAATGGTCAGGTCGCGGGAGACATAGACCTTGGTGGGGGTAATCATCGTGTCGGGGGCGAAATTCCTGCCATTGCGCTGAAACCAGGTACCCAGCTCCCTCTGGATCATCCTGGCAATTTTCTGCTGACGGGTCGTTTCCATCCGGCAAATTTACATTTAATAATCAGAAAATGGCTATTTTTACTACCCGTTTGTAACCGGTTTCCTTCGGCTATATCAAAAGACCAAAAACATGAAACTTTCCATTCCGAAAAATGCTTTATTATTCCTTACGGCGCCGATGATCCTGCTGCTGGCGGTGGCCGCCGCATATGGCATCTACGATCCGCGCACCTATGCAGCCGAGACCATGTACTGGGCAACCCAGGGTATCGGACAGGACGTGGTCACGCTCTTTATCATCGTACCCCTGCTGATCATGGTCACCATCTTTGCCGCCCGCGGCGGCCAACGGGCATACCTGCTCTGGGCCGGCCTGCAATTCTACGTGGCTTACTCCTATGTGCTTTACGCGTTTTCCTGCCATTTTAACCATCTCTTCCTGGTATACTGCGGTATTCTGGGCCTGTCGGTTTGGGCGCTCCTGCGGTTCTTCTACTCGGCTGCCGCCACGGTAAATCAGACCGGCATGCCGCAAAGGATTCCGGCGAAAAGCAGCGCGTTTTTTCTGCTGATTGTCAGCACGCTCTTTTATCTGCTTTGGCTGTCGGAGATCATTCCCGCCCTCGTCCGGAAAGAGATCCCTGCCAGTATAGTGGATACCGGCCTGCTGGTCAATCCCGTGCATGTACTCGACCTTTCGATTTGCCTTCCTGCCCTGATCGTCACCGCGATCCTGCTCCTGCGGCGTCACCCTCTGGGAGCTATATTTACCCCGGCGATGCTTGTTTTTTGCATCCTCATGGCCCTGGCGATCCTCGGGATGGTGATCGCCATGGTGATGAAAGGGCTGGAGGCCGATCCGGTTGTTTCGCTGATAGTGCTCCTGCTGGCAATCATAAGTTTTATATTTTTATGGCGTTTTATGATAAGATTAAAAACGGCGGAACCATGAAAGCTTTCTGGCTTTACCTTTTTCTGTTATACTGCGCCCTGTCGGCAGCAGGACAAATGAACCTGCTCCATACCGATAGCCGTGAAGCCAACCGGCATTTGTACGACGGGAAATATGTCAAGATCTTTTACGGTGAAAAGGTGCTTCTCTAAGCCGACACAACCGGCGGAAACCTTCATGGATTCAGGATCGTACAGAAGAACGTGCCGGGTAAAACCATCACCATCAACCTTTTCCGTCAGGCAATCAGAAATGAGGAGAAAACCTGTCTCCAGATCAAGAACCCCTTTCCGGCCGTTCTCCGCTACAAGGCCAAGATTGCCGGTAAATACCAGGATTTTTCCATGGCCGAGGTGCTCGATATATATCCCGGGACCCACTCCATAGAGTATTGGCCGGCTACCATTGAGGTGGTCATCCTGTACGATTTCAGTCTGAAATAACCGGCTACCTTTGCCCCGATGAAACAACTTTTCAACATTCTCAGGTTTGCAAAACCTTACTGGCTGTTTGCACTGCTCAATATCATCTTCAATATCCTCTCAGTACTCTTCTCGCTGGTCTCTTTCGCACTCTTCATCCCGATCCTGCAAATGCTTTTTCATACCACCAGGATCCCGGAGCAGGCCCCCGCACTCGACCTTCTCAATTTCGAATCGGTCAAGGAGAATTTCTATTATTTTTTCGGTACCCTGATCTCGGATTATGGAGAAAAAACGATGCTGCTGTATATCGGGGTGACCGTGATCGTTCTTTTCTTTTTACGCAACCTTTTCCGGTACCTGGCCATGTTCGCGATCGCGGTGGT
>CAYWHQ010000392.1:0-3319 GCA_964457665.1 uncultured Prolixibacteraceae bacterium
CGATGTCGTCGGAACCAGCATTGGTAAAGGCTTTCAGGGGGTTATCAAGAGGCAATCGTATGACGTTTTCGCACATCCGCGGGGACCAGATGATTCGCGTAAAAGGGGGGATTGGTTATGATATGGTCGTAAGGATGGGCAGCAGCCGGACAGAACGACTGAAAGGTGGTTTCGTGCAACAAGAGCCGGTCGCTCCAGGCACTGTTCCGGAAGTTGTCCAGGGCCTGCCTGGCGGAGGCGGAATCGGGCTCGATTGCTTCAACAATGGCCTGTGATTTCTGGGCCATCATGAGGGCAAGGATGCCGCAACCGGTACCCACATCGAGGATCCTTCCCCCGGGGGGCGGGTTGGTCCATGCTCCCAGCAACATGGCGTCGGTGCCTGCTTTCAGCGTACTGCAATCATCTTCCAGGGTGAAATATCTGCAGTGGAATGTCATCACCTATTTCAGGTACATTTCAATCAATCCGTCCGGAGCATTGATGTACAGAATCTTTTTTTTCCTGTCTTTTCTGAGGAGGATATCCCTGACCAGAGGGATCAAGATTTCCCTGGTTCCCAAGCGGATTTTCATGATTTTCTGTTGGGGCATTTCCAGGATGGACTCGATGACTCCTGCCGGCCCGAAAACCTTATCATGAACGGAATAACCGGAAAGGTCGGATAGAGACATAGCGGACCGGGTGGCAGTGGTCAGGGCCTTTTTCGGGATAAAGATGGCAGAACCGGTCAGCCGGCGGGCCTCTTCTGGCGTTCCGGCTTCTTCAAATCTAACGATGGCAGTGCCGGGTGCTGCCTGTTCCATAAGGGTGATAAAAAACGGTACTTTTTCTTCGAATACCTCAAGAAAGAAGCAGGATTGCGAAAGCAACTCCCTTTCATACGAAGCTTCAGCTGCGATCAGGAGATGACCTTTATGGCCGTGTGTTTTGAGTATTTTTCCGGCCCGAATCCATTCTTCCGCTGTCATCGGATATGGATCAGAACGATGGAACTATTCCTGTGCGGGTTCAGCTGCCGGGGTTTCAGCCTGGGTGTTTTCGGCCTGTGCTTCAGGTTCTCCGGCCGGCTCTTCCGCTTTCATACGGGCGAGTGCTTCGGATTGTTTCTTTGCCAGGGCCTGTGCTTTGGCCTCGTTCACTTTCGTCTCGTATTCCAGATTCTTTTTCCGGGTATCTTTCAGGTTTTGCTGATGCTCGTTCCGTTTCCGGGAGATACGGGCATCTTTTTCCTGAATCCACTGCTGGAATTTGGTTTCGGCTTCCTCCTGGGTCATCGCCCCTTTGGCGACACCTTTCATCAGGTGCCTTTTGTAGTTCACACCTTTGTAAGTGAGGATGGCTCTGACGGTATCGGTGGGCTGCGCACCCTTGTTCATCCAATCAAGAGCTTTTTCAAAATTGATTTCGATCGTGGCCGGCTTGGTGAGGGGATTATAGATGCCAATCTTCTCGATGAATCTTCCGTCCCGTGGTGCACGACCATCCGCAATAACGATGTGGTAAAAAGCCTGTCCTTTTTTACCTCTTCTCTGCAATCTGATTCTTGCTGGCATATGGATAAATTAAATTGGGGTGCAAAGGTCCGTGTTTTTTATGAGAACACCAAATGAAGGGTGTGTTTTTTTAAATTTTATTAGTTATCAACATTCCCTTCCGGCCTTTTTTTTTCGGGTATTTTTGAATCCCGAAAACATCTTTTCATTACAGTTATGCCCGAATTCATTCATTTACATGTACATTCCCAGTATTCTATTCTTGACGGCGCATGCCACATCAAAAAGCTGGTTGGCAGAGCCATGGATATGAACATGAAAGGCGTTGCTGTCACAGACCACGGGAATCTTTTCGGGATCAAGGAGTTTTATGAAACTGCGATACAGCAAGATAGTTTTAAACCCATCGTAGGCTGCGAAACCTATGTATCCCGCCGGGGTATGAAGGATAAGGTGGACCCTGCCGACCGTAAGGGTGACCATCTGATCCTGCTGGCAAAGAATCTTCAGGGTTATACCAATCTCTCCAGGCTGATTTCCCTTTCCTGGATTGAAGGGCACTATTATAAACCACGGATTGACAAGGATTTGCTTTCGGCCCACCGGGAGGGGCTGATGGTTTCATCAGCCTGTCTGGCCGGTGAGATTCCCAGGGCCATTCTTGCCGGTAATATTCCGAAAGCGGAACAGGCGGTGGAATGGTATCTGGAACGCTTCGGTGAAGATTTTTATCTGGAGCTGATGCGGCATCCTGCCAGGACCCCCGACCGCGATCAGGAAGTATACAAGCGGCAGATGATCGTGGGGGAGGGGTTGAAGGAACTGTCTGCCAGATACAAGATTAAGCTGATTGCCACCAACGATGTACATTTTCTGCGCGAGGAGGATGCCGATGCCCATGACAGGTTACTCTGTATCAATACGGGTAAGGTGATGTCCGACAATGACCGGTTGCGGTATACCGGTCAGGAATGGTTTAAAAGTGCGGCAGAGATGGAGGCGTTGTTCCGGGATATTCCTGAAGCGCTGGAGAACACGATGGAGATCTATGATAAGGTGGAGTTTTATGACCTCAACCGGAATCCCCTTATGCCGGATTTTCCTTTGCCGGAGGGTTTTACCGATCCCGACGACTACCTCCGCCACCTGACTTATGAGGGAGCAGGGCGAAGATACCGGGAAATCACGGATGAGATCAGGGAGCGAATCGATTTTGAGCTGGAAACCATTCGCAGAATGGGATATCCGGGGTATTTTCTGATCGTCCAGGATTTCCTCAGGGCGGCCAGGGATATGGGGGTGATTGTAGGCCCCGGCAGGGGATCAGCAGCAGGGTCGGTGGTCTCATACTGCACAAGGATCACCGATATTGATCCGTTGAAATATGATTTGCTGTTCGAACGATTCCTCAACCCCGACAGGATTTCTCTCCCGGATATCGACATTGATTTCGACGAGGACGGCCGCGATAAGGTGCTGAAATGGGTGATAGCAAAATACGGCCGGGAGCGTGTCGCCCATGTCATCACCTTCGGTACAATGGCTGCCAAGGGCGCCATCCGTGATGTAGGGCGCGTGCATCAGATGCCCATTGAGGAGGTGAACCGCCTGGCGAAATTTGTGCCGGCACGACCCGGTATTACCCTGAAGGAGGCCTATGAGGAGGTTCCGGAACTCAAGGCGGCCCGTTCCTCTGCCAACAAAATGATCAGCGAAACCCTTCGCTATGCCGAGAGCGTGGAAGGATCGGTCAGGCAGACCGGAATACATGCGTGCGGCATCATTATCGGAAGGGATCCGCTCATTGAGCACATCCCGCTTAC
>CAYWHQ010000393.1:0-2062 GCA_964457665.1 uncultured Prolixibacteraceae bacterium
GAGAGGCTGTATTCGCTCACCATGGTAAGCTTGTTGTTGGGGCCCCTGTGAAAGAGAGAAGAGAGAATGTTGTCGGTCGAGAAAGCGTTGGGACTCATACCCAACTGTTCTACGTCATATTTATACAGACCGGTGAGCACCCTTCGCGGGTTCTTTCCAAGCATAAGAATGACATCACCGCTGTATTTGAATCGCTGGTCGATGGTTCCGTACGCTAGATAGCCCTGCAGCTGGATCCGCTTGCTGAAAGTGTTGGCCGTACGGCCGCCAAATCTGAACCGCGCCCCTTCTACCTCGTTGTAGCTGAATAACTTGAAATAAGGTCCCAGTTCGAATTTTCCCCAGGTAAGGTATCCGTTCACAATCCCGTATACCACATCCACATAGGTTTTAAAAACCGGGATCTTCTTGATCGAATCCACCATTTCGTAAATGCCCTGTTCCTTGCCGGTGAGCATTTCCGGACGTTCAGATGCCCAGAAATCTTCTCCTTTTTTTCTTGCGTCCGGTTCGACGTAAACATTGGTCGGCAGGGAAAAGAACTTTTTACTCTCGGGAAGATCAAACCTGAAATCCCTGTAGATGGTAGTCTTGTGGCCGAAAAATCCCAGCACTTTCTGGGTATTGCTTACAATGTTGAAATCGGCCGAGATCCTGTCCTTCGTACGCATCCAGAAACGGTTGTCAGTCCACTCGTACTCCTGTTCAAGCTCAAGATCGTTGATGAAATTGATGTTGGCATCACCGGCGATCTGCATCTCCGCCCGGCGGATGGCATAGGAAGTATCTGCGATCCAGAGGTGACCGGTGAAAGTGAGCTCCTGCTTTCTCTTTGGTTTGAACATGATGTGGTAACACCAGTTGTTGCCAATCATGAGACTATCGACCAGATAATACCGGTAAAAATCAAGCGCGAAGGATGCAACGGGGCTGACAAAGTTCTTTTCGAAGACCGGAACATGGTCCCGGTAAATATCGTATTCCTGCGCGAGATTTCCGAGGAACTGCGATACACTTTCGTTTTCAATCCCGGAGATCCTGGAGGCCTTGATGATCTCTTTACGTGACCGGGGGAATTTCCGGAAATAGACATCCGACATGGTTTCTGTCAGAAAAACAGGAAGGTAAGACTTGCCATTGATCGTGCTGGTGTCTACATAGTTCCAGATAAAATTAAAAGGTTTGAATATCTTTCGGTCCCTGAATTTTTCAGTCAGATTGTTGGCGTCGAGTTCAATTTTCGTGTAAGCTTCATATTGATACGATTCAAACGACTGCAGTGTGTTCTTTTCCCGGTTGGCGATCACCTTCCCGAGAATTGCAATAGCCGGGTTTCCTTTGTAGGTGATCGTCACCTCAGGCAAGTCAAGCTGATCGGGTTTCAGCGTGAAATCGATGGTCTGGAATATCTGTCTCTGAAATGGTTTGGTTACTCCTGCGTATCCAAGGAGCGACGCGCGGATGGAATCAGCAGGTACTCTGAAGTCCAGAGAATATTTCCCTTCAAAATCGGTCAATACCCCTGTTGTGGTTCCTTTGATGATGATATTGACGAAGGGGATGGGTTCCCCGGTAAGGGAATCCTTTACCGTGCCCATGATCCTGGTAACCTGGGCGGAGAGGTACAGGGGGGTGAGCAACAGCCAGGTCAGAATAAGTATTTTACCCGGTAGTTTCAATGGTGATCTCATCCCAGAATTCTACAGCCCTGCGAAGATGCGGAATCACGATGGTTCCGCCCACAAGGGTGGCAATGCCAAAAACTTCAAAGATCTCATCCCGGCTTACTCCGTTTTCATGGCACCTGATCAGGTGGTATCTGATGCAGTCGTCGCACCTTAATACCATAGAAGCGGCAAGACCGATCATCTCTTTGGTCTTGACCGGTAAGGCACCTTCCATATACGCATGGGTGTCGGCATTGTATAACCGCTTGATCACCTTCTCGTTGGCTGCCAGGATCCGTTCATTCATGCGGTCCCTGTAGGTGTTGAATGCATCAAGACTCTTATTCATTTCCGGATGTGTTTTACGGTTCAGATGATCCCTTCTTTCAGTATGT
>CAYWHQ010000393.1:2072-3315 GCA_964457665.1 uncultured Prolixibacteraceae bacterium
GAAGCGCGTGTACCACCAGGGTATCGGGGGTGATCGTCCTTGGGTTCCGGCTCATGATATCACCGGCAGTGGTCTTCGGGATATCGTTGTTTCGCTCCAGCATTCTTCTCAGATCGCCGTCGGTGATGATACCGGCAAGACCGTTTTCATCCAGGACGGCCGTTGCGCCAAGCCGGTTAGACGAGATTTCCATGATCACCTTGGGGATGTCATCCTTGATATGAACGCTGGGAGAAGGGTTATTGATATATAGGTCGGCCACTTTCAGGTATAATTGTTTGCCGAGGATGCCTCCCGGGTGGAGGCGGGCAAAATCTCCGGATGTGAAACCCCGGCTTTCCAGGAGGCATACAGCCAGCGCATCCCCCATGACAAGCTGGGCGGTCGTACTGGAGGTTGGGGCCAGGTTGTTGGGACAGGCCTCTTTATCAACCGTTGTGGAGATAACCAGGTTTGAATGCCGGGCGAGATAGGATTCCAGGTTGCCTACCATAGCGATCAGTGAACTACCCATCTCGCGCAACAAAGGCACCAGAACCCTGATCTCGGGGGTTTCACCGCTTTTGGAAAGACATATCACAATGTCATCCCCGGTAACCATCCCCAGGTCGCCATGAATCGCGTCGGCTGCATGGAGAAAGATGGCTGGCGTACCGGTGGAATTCAGCGTGGCGACAATCTTTTGTCCGATAATGGCACTTTTTCCAATTCCGGTCACCACAACACGCCCTTTGCAGCGTAAAATCATCTCCACTGCCTGGATGAAGTCATCATTCACCGATTCTTTTAACTTTGCAATGGCTAATGACTCATCGTTTATAGTGTTGATTGCTATTGTCTTAAGTTTTTTCCAGGTTGTCAAAACACAATTTTTTAAAAAAAATTTGTTAAATGCTGGTTATTTAATATTACATTTGTGTTAGTGGCGAATAAAAGTTTCAAAATCAGCTAGAATCGCGCAAAATTACTAAAATAATCCCTCGGTTAAATGGCGGCTATCAAGGATGCAAATAATCTGCATGAGGTACTGAAGAAAGTATTTGGATTTGACACTTTTAAAGGAAATCAGGAGGCGGTAATCAAGAATGTGATGGCCGGGAAGGATACTTTTGTGATCATGCCCACCGGTGGGGGCAAATCCATGTGTTATCAGCTTCCGGCGCTGATCAGCAAGGGGACAGCCATTATTGTTTCTCCCCTGATTGCCCTGATGAAGAACCAGGTTGATTCCATGCGCAGTTTT
>CAYWHQ010000394.1:0-3302 GCA_964457665.1 uncultured Prolixibacteraceae bacterium
GGCGTCACTGACCATTTGCAGGATTATGCCGCAGAAATGGTAACGGATGATGATTTCCGCCGCGAACGAAGGTTGCCCTGCGGATGGATGCTGAACTCCAAGGAAGAACTCTTTTATTACAGGATATTCAGGGAATTTTTCGGAGATTTGCAGAACCTCGGCTGGATGGGCAGAACCAAAGGCTCTCCGGTGGAGTGACCATGGAATTTCTGAGATACCTGTTCCACGATTACCTGGTGCTGTTCGCCATGGTTAATGTTGTTGGTAACCTTCCGGTGTTTTCCGATATGACCAGCGGAATGGACCGGCATGCGCGCAACCGGAACTTTCTGGTTGCCACGCTGACCGGGGGCAGTATTGTGCTCTCCTTCGCCCTGTTTGGCGACATTATGCTGCGCTACGTCTTTGAGGTGAGCACCCCGGCCTTCAGGATTGCCGGCGGGATTCTTGTCTTCATCGTGGCTGCAAGGGGAGTCATCATGGGATCACCGGGGAAGGACAGGTTTGAATCGGGAAGTGGCAACATCGCGGTGTTCCCGATGGGCTTTCCCTATCTGGCCGGTCCGGGCACCATTCTCACGACGATCCTGCTGATCCAGAGCAACGGGCGGCTGGTCACGGCCGTGACAGTCATTGCCGTCTACCTGACCATCCTTCCACTCCTCCGGCTGGCGCCGCTGGTGGAGAAGGCCGTGGGGAAACTCGGGGTGATGGTCATCGCGAGGATCCTCTACATATTTATCTGTGCCAAAGCCGTAAGTTTTATCCTGGAGGCGTTTCACCTGAATCTCTGACCTGTTCAGGCCGCGGAGGCAGGGGGTGGCTTGAAAACCGGTCGGGATTAAGCTGGCTGAACCGGCGCTTGCCTTTCAGGTAATAACAGAAAACTATGTTTCCCATAAATATCTGATCGGTGGCAGCATGCCGGAGTTCAGCCCTTTTGCGGCGCAGTTCGGGCAGGGAGGAGTAGAAGCTCATGTGCGCCTTGGCCACTGCCCAGAAATCCTTGAAACCGGCGGTGACAAGAAATTTCATCGCCGCAATGCCGTCGAGGATGAGCCGGGAGGCGAAAACCCTGTAAAGCCTTGAGGCAGGCAGATTCTTGTAAAGCAGGAAAAAGTTGTTCCGGAAGTTCAGGTAGGTTTTTCTCCAGGAGATCTTCGGAAGGGTACCGCCGCCGATGTGAAAGACTGTGCTGGCGGGGCAGTACATTACCCGGTAACCATGGTTTTTCAGTCGCCAGCAGAAATCGATCTCCTCCATATGGGCAAAGAAGTCATCGTCGAATCCTCCCAGGGTATGGAAGAGACTCGCCCTGACAAAGATACAGGCTCCCGACGCCCAGAAGATCTCCGAGGGGTCGTCGTATTGTCCATGATCCTCTTCAATGGTGTTCAGGATCCTTCCCCGGCAGAAGGGATACCCGTACGCGTCGAGGTAACCACCGGCCGCACCGGCATACTCAAATCGTTTGGGATCATGGAAGGATCTGATCTTGGGTTGGCACGCCCCGACCAGAGGATCGGCATCCATCATCTGTATGACCGGGGAGATCCAGTTTTCCGTAACCTCGATGTCGGAGTTAAGCAGGATATAGTACTCGGCTTCTACCTGAAGCAGGGCAAGATTATATCCAAGGGCGAACCCCCCGTTGGAGGGATTCCGGATGATGCGGATCCCGGGATAATGCTCCTGCAGGAACTGTACGGAACTGTCGGTGGATGCATTGTCGGCCACCACGATGGAGGCTTCGTTCTCGCTGTGCCTGACCAGTGAAGGCAGGAACTTCCGGAGGAAGTTCACACCGTTCCAGTTAAGTATGACTATTGCTGTCTTCAATTGAGAATCCCCGACCGGAAAAAAACCATGATGTATAACCGGTCAAAGGTACAGAAAATCCCTCTATTTGACATTGGTCGTGGGAAGATCCCACGCATCCTCCTCCACGTCGCCCCACGACCGGATCACCTGGTCGTCCTGCAGGTCAACAGGAGCGATCATCTTGCTGCGGAGAAACACTTTCCATCTCGGTTCGTAAACTTCGCCGATGGCATCCGAGTGAAGGAGGGTGAAGTCGGCTGTGACCATATCGAGCGAATAGAAGACAAATCTTTTATTCCGCTGATTCTGGTTCAGGGTGTAATACTGCCAGATCTCGTACGGGTAGGTGCTGGGTTCATTGTAGTGGCCTTCGCGCGCATTGGGTGGCCCGTATTGCAGAAAAACACGCCCCCTGTCGGTCTGGTAACCCTTTTTGATGATGTTTCCGAAATTTTCCTGTGCTATGGCAACCTGTGTCCGGTAATCCATCCATGCCCGGTAGGGATTGGCAGCATTGCGCTGCTGCCAGAAACTGTAAAAGAACTGCTGCATGGTGTGAAGGTCCGAATCTTTCAGCGTGTTTCTGACAAACGCTTTCTCCAGACCCGATGCGATCGGGTAGAGGCAGTTGATATACTCCTTCAGCGTATCCTTATTGGAATATTGCTCCACAAAGGTATTCCGGGTATCAACTGCCAGCACGTCAGACACATTGAAGCGGGCATTCGGGTTGATCCGCTGAAAGAAGAGTTTCCGGGTGGCAAGAAGCTCGTTCTTGTCATCGCGGGCCTCCACAACAAGGTTGTAATTGCCTGATGCAAGATTCTCAATGTTGAACTCTGCCAGGATCACGTTGACGGGCTTAACCGTCTCCTTTTTGGATTTTCCGAAATCTTTCAGCCGGATGCCGCTTTCGAACGATTCGAAATAGTAGCTCAGCAGGAATTTCTGGTCTTTTCCAATCACTTTCTCCATATGGTAAAGTTCGGTATAAAAGATCAGGCTCCTCTCATCACCCGGATAAAATGAAAATACGTAGGGGATCAGGTCGTATCCGCTCTTGGTATAGATATTCGGTTCTTTGGCAAGGGTGTAGGATTTTACCAGTTGGATGCCCGAAAAAGCAGGTTTGCTTTCGGGAAATTCAACCGTTACGGTTTGTGTATAGGGAACGGGTTGCAGATTGCTGTTCCGGTCGGCGATCTGAATCTCGAAGTCATAGGTTCCGTTGGGGAGGAAAACCCTTTCGAGATGGTTGAAATAGCGATCCACGTTGACCGTATCTCTGATCTCGGGACTTTTTACTTCAAACTTGCTGAAAGCCTTGATCGCCTCTTCCTGACGGAAGGTCATCAATACATTGACGGTGGCGATAAACCTGCCGTTTTCAAGCTGCTCATATTTGACGCTGTTTCCGGCTATGGTCAGGTAGGTTTCAATGTAGGGGCCTTCCGGCGACTGGAAGGTGGCATAGGTGAGGA
>CAYWHQ010000395.1:0-3295 GCA_964457665.1 uncultured Prolixibacteraceae bacterium
AACCCTGGTTTTAATGATCTCTTCTGCCAGATTGTCTTCGATATATTTCTGAATAGCCCTTTTCAGCGGTCTTGCTCCAAACTGTTCGTCCCATCCCTTCTCCAGAATATAATCCTTGGCCTTGTCAGTGACAGTAATGGTAAATCCCATATTTCTGACACGGTCGTAAAGGTATGACAGTTCAATGTCGATGATTTTGTGGATGTCTTCACGTTTCAAGGAATCAAAGATCACTACATCATCGATGCGGTTGAGGAACTCAGGGGCAAAAGTTTTCCGGAGTGCGTTTTCAATGACACCCCGCGCATAATCGTCGGAAGCTGCTTTTCGGGCGCTGGTCTGAAAACCAACACCCTGACCGAAATCTTTAAGCTGGCGTGATCCAATGTTGGAAGTCATGATCACGATCGTGTTTTTGAAATCCACTCTTCTGCCGAAACTGTCGGTCAGCACCCCATCGTCCAGTACCTGAAGCAGCAGGTGGAAAACATCAGGGTGAGCTTTTTCGATCTCATCAAGTAAGACGATAGAGTAGGGGCGACGTCTTATTTTTTCAGTAAGCTGACCTCCTTCTTCATATCCTACATAACCCGGAGGTGCACCGATAAGTCGTGAAACCGCGAACTTCTCCATGTATTCGCTCATGTCTACCCTCACCAGTGCATCCTCACTATCGAAAAGATAGCGGGCCAGGACTTTGGCAAGGAGGGTTTTTCCGACGCCGGTAGGTCCCAGAAATATAAATGTGCCGATGGGCTTGTTGGGATCTTTAAGACCCGCACGGTTTCTGCGAATGGAGCGGACCACTTTACGGATGGCCTCATTTTGCCCGATGACGGTATTTTCTAATTCATTCTCCATATTCAGCAGGCGTTCGCTTTCGTTTTTCGCTATCCGCTGGACAGGAATACCGGTCATCATGGCAACCACTTCCGCTACATTTTCATCGGTCACCGTCTGCCGGTCAAGGCGGGCAGTCTCTTCCCATCTTCTCTTCTCCCGTTCCAGGCTTTCCTGAAGCTTTCTCTCCTGATCCCGCAGGTCGGCAGCTTCTTCAAATTTCTGGCTGTTTATTGCAGCCATCTTATGCTTGCGGGTTACATCGATCTTCTGCTCAATATTAACGATCTCCTGCGGTACATTGATATTCGAAATATGAACACGTGCACCGGCCTCATCCATGGCATCTATTGCTTTATCAGGGAGATAGCGGTCGGAGAGATAACGGTTGGTGAGCTGAACGCATGCCTTTATGGCATCATCGGTATATCTTACCAGATGGTGGTCTTCATATTTTTCCTTTATATTGTGCAGGATCTCAAGAGTTTCGTCGGCAGATGTAGGATCAACAAGGACTTTCTGAAACCTGCGCTCCAACGCTCCGTCTTTTTCAATGTACTGCCGGTATTCATCCAGGGTTGTGGCTCCGATACACTGGATCTCGCCGCGGGCGAGGGCTGGTTTGAACATATTGGAGGCATCGAGCGATCCGGATGCGTTTCCGGCACCGACAATGGTGTGGATTTCATCGATAAAAAGGATGATATTGGGATTCTTCTCCAGTTCGTTCAGAACGGCTTTCATTCTTTCCTCAAACTGACCCCGGTACTTGGTACCGGCGACCAGTGACGCAAGATCGAGCGAGACGATCCGTTTATTGAAGAGTGCCCTCGACACTTTCCTTTGTACGATCCGGAGGGCAAGTCCCTCTGCAATGGCCGATTTACCAACGCCCGGCTCCCCGATCAGGATCGGATTGTTCTTTTTACGCCGGGAGAGGATCTGTGCTATCCTTTGCAGCTCTTTTTCCCTTCCAACGATGGGATCAAGCCGGTTTTCCTCGGCCGCACGCGTGATGTCGCGACCGAAATTATCCAGCACAGGGGTCTTTGATTTATTCTCAGAACCTTTTTTCTGGGTGTTTCCAAAACTCTTCGCTCCATCTTCGCTCTCCTCCTCGTCATCGTCCTTCGATAGAATATCCTGCGGCTCCTGCGAATTCCTGGTATCGGCTCCATTATTGATAATGGCCTGTAATTCAAGGCGTACAATGTCATAAGCGATACCCGAAGCCAGACAAGTCCTGGTGATCAGGTTGTTTTCATCCTTCAGAATGGCAAGCAGGAGGTGTTCGGTTCCGATTAATTCGCTGTTGAAGAGTTTGGCCTCGAGATAGGTAATTTTTAGAGCCCGCTCCGCCTGCTTGACCAGGGGGATATTCTCATTGCCATCCTGATCCTCACGATTGCTGGCGACGGCCGTTTCGATCGTTTTCCGTAACCCCTGAAGGTCGGCGCCAAGATTCCTCAAAATCTTGATTGCCAATCCTTCCCCTTCTCTAATCATACCCAGAAATAAATGCTCGAGTCCGATATAGTTGTTTCCCAAACGCTGCGCCTCCTCCCTGCTGTATACCAGAACATCCATAACGCGTTGCGAAAATTTTGCTTCCATATTATTTATTGTGATCTGTTTCTTTAACGTGTTTTTGATGGTGATTATTGAGCACTTGTCAAAAATCGAGCCATGGTTTTTCGACACCCTGTAAAAATACAATCGATTCATCCTTTTCCTGCCCCCCACAAGGCAATTTTTAAACATTTTTTTGTTGATAATGGATGAAAAAGATTTCCTGCTGAAATGGCTGTTTTGATGGGCTTTTTTCGTATTTTCGAACAGGATTTCCCGGATTTTTAAAAATCTGAAAATCAGACATTTATAATTAGAATACAGATGGAAAACGGAGAGAGAATCATCCAGGTAAATATTGAGAATCAGATGAAGGCGGCCTACATCGACTATTCGATGTCGGTAATCGTTGCGAGAGCCTTACCAGATGTGCGGGACGGTTTAAAACCCGTTCACCGGAGGGTTTTGTTTGGAATGTACGAACTGGGTGTTCTGTCAAACAGGCCATATAAAAAATCTGCCCGTATTGTAGGGGAGGTGCTCGGAAAATATCATCCCCACGGCGATACCTCCGTTTACGATGCCATGGTGAGAATGGCACAGGATTGGTCGCTTCGCTATCCGCTCATCGACGGACAGGGCAACTTCGGTTCCATGGATGGCGATAATCCTGCAGCCATGCGATATACTGAAGCCAGGTTGCAGAAGATCGCGGAAGAGATGGTTGCCGACATCGACAAGGATACGGTTGATTTCAGGCTGAATTTTGATGATTCGTTGCAGGAGCCGACGGTTCTTCCCTCTGGAATTCCGAATCTTCTGATCAACGGTGCTTCTGGGATTTCCGTCGGGATGGCCACCAATATGCCTCCGCATAATCTTACGG
>CAYWHQ010000396.1:0-3292 GCA_964457665.1 uncultured Prolixibacteraceae bacterium
AATTAAAATAAACAACTCTGATGAGCTCTGATAAAACCAAAAAACTAATCGGGATGATAGGTGGGACCGGATGGGTATCAACCCTCCAATACTATCGATTGATCAATGAGATGATCTATGAACGTAGCGGAGGGAGAAATTATGCCCATTGCCTGTTGTATTCATTGGATTACAGTGATATAGGTGACCTGGTTGAAAAGAATGATTATGAAGGTATTTATCGTCTGGTAAAGACCGCCGCAAAAAAATTGCAGAATGGCCGTGTAGATTTTCTCGTCCTCTGCGCTAACACCCTTCACATGTTTGTCTCCCGCCTTGATTCGGAGATTTCTCTTCCGATCATCCACATAGCAGAAGCCACTGCATTGAAAATCAAAGCCGATCATTTGTCCACCGTTGGATTGATTGGGACGAAAAGGACAATGGAAGATGATTTTTATCGGTTAAGATTGTTGGCACATGGGATTTCCACTCTAATTCCAGTGGCCCCTGACCGTGATTTCATCGATCACACGATCCGTAAAGAACTGGTGAATAACATTTTCACTTCTGAAGCAAATGCTCAATTCCTTAGGATAATTGATAGCCTGGAAAATCAAGGGGCTCAGGCGGTGATTATGGGTTGCACGGAAATACCATTACTGGTGAAACAGGAGCACACAAGTATAAAGCTTTACGATACGACTGAAATCCATGCTTCGGCGGTGGTTGATTTTTATCTGACCGGGTAACCGAGTTTATGGTTTTCTAAAACAAATATAATTTGGTTCAAAAAACGTAGGACCACTATAGTGGTCGTACAAAAATGTGCTTCACTCTCTTCTAACATATGAGCAGGGCCGTTAAGATGCAATAGTTAAAAAAAGCCGTCCTACCATTATAGTGATAGTACCATAAATCTTTCCCTACCGCTGATAAACCGCCTTCCCGCTCGCAATCACCCCTTCCTGCCCAGACAAAACCAGATAATAAGCCCCCGACGGTCTTTCGCCTGGCGCCCAGACCAAACCTTTGTCCCCATGCCTGACATTTAGCGCCTCGATCAACAACCCCTGATCGTTAAAAATCCTCAGTTCTCCCTGGGATATATTGTCGAACTGGATTTTAAACCGATCCGAAGAAGGATTGGGAATGATCTGAAGTGCGGGATATTTGCCCGGACCAACCTGCCCGGTCCCAACCGTGTTTTCCCTCACCGCCAGGGTGTACTCTCCAAGTTGAATGCCGGGAACCATTATGTTGCCCACGTTCCAGGGACCCATTTTCTCAAAATATACCTCCTGCCAGTCATCCGCCGCTGTTGCCCGGTACAGCATGATCAGCGTGTCGGTTGAAGAAGTGATGAGGGTGTTGTCGAGATAACCGTTGACAGAATAAAAGAACTTGCCTGTCGCTTCAAACCCTTCAGGGATAATCCCTTCGAGCTTCCAGTAGCGGTAGTCCGAAAGCCGAAGCCCCGGAACCGGGTCATTCAGACTGTCGGGCGGGGCCCAATTGTGTGTCACCTGGATAAATGCTGAGTCGGTCACCGCCGTGACCTCCATACTGAAAAATGTCTTGTCAAAACTGTGGTTCCCGGGGGTTTTAATCGTTTTATAGTTGTCAGTGGTCGCATCACACATCTTCTCCTCCGGGTCTGCCAGAATTACTGATGGCGAAAAGGTTAGCGTTTTAACAGATACACCGGAAGCCCCGTTAAAATGGATGGTGTCTGAATGCCGGTTCCCCGCTTCATCCATGAACATCACCTCCATGATGTTCCCACTTCCGGTAAAAGCCGGCCCCTTACGCTTCTGCTTCACATATACCGCCACATCATAGATGCTTCTTTCTCTTTCCGATACAGTGAATGAATCGATGGAGTAATGCGGTGTTCCCGAGTTCAAGACAAAGTTGTCAAAGAATCCGCTCATGTCTATGCCGGTATATCCACTCATGAAATCCCGCATCTCATATGAATCTGCCGGCTGAAACGCGTACGCATCAATGAAAGCCTTCACCGTCTCGAAGAACAGGCTGTCGCCGAGGTAAAACCGCAACGCCTGCACAACAGTCGAGCCCCGATCATACGCCGACATGCCATAGGTGTATTCCTGCGGGATCTGGTTGAGCGGGAAATAGGAACCATCGCCCGACACGGTGTGGCAATACTGCATCACGCCGTTATGCTTCGCCCGCATCTCTGCCTTGAATCCCTCAATATCTTCGTTCAGCGCCAGCGAATAATACATCCCGAAAAAGGTCGCCCAGCCCTCATTGATCCACATCTCCTCCGCCGAAGCGCAGGTGACCTTGTCGCCCATCCACATGTGGGTCAGCTCATGGGCCATCAGTTCCTCGTTGGCCAGGTTCCCGGAGATGGTCGTATGCGGGACGAAAATATTGGCGGCGTGCTCCATCGCACCGATCGCGGTGCCGGTGTATCCAACACGATCCCATGAGTACGGTCCCATCCGGTCTTCGAAGATGGCCAGGATATCCTTGAGGTTGGCAAAGGTCCCGGCGACCTTATGGGTGTCCTGCGGGCGAACGTAGATATCAATGGGGATCTGTCCGTTCATCCCGGAGAAGGTGTCACTGACACATGCATAATGCCCCACCGCGATCGACGACAGATACGTAGGTATGGTTTGATTCAATGTCCAGTGATAAGTGAGCGTTCCGTCGCCATTGTCGACGGTTTCGGTCAGCACACCGCCGCACACCGCCATTTTACCGGCAGGTAGGGTGCAGTAAACCTCATAAGTGGCCCTGTCAGTGAAATTATCGATGCAGGGATACCAGCTTTTACCCAGGTTGTGCGGGATGGTGCTGATGCCCACCCCGAGATTGAATGCATATTCACCCGAGAAATGAAACCCACCCCAGCTTTCATGAAACGGAACGCCCTGGTAATCAACCTTAACAGTTACCGTATCCTCATCGTTCAGCGTCCAGACCGGGATGCGTAACAATCCGCCTTCATGGATGAAGTTCCCGACGGGCATGCCATCGACCGAAACTTTTGTAACACTCAGGTTGATCAGGTCAAGGACAATCTCCTCCACAGGCCCCTGAAACGGTTTGAGCCGGACATCTGCCCTGGCCTTTATTTCCTGCGTGGCAAAATTGATGCTGTCGATGCGGATTTCATAATGCAGGGCGTCAAAATTATCTGAAGAGCGGGTTGACTGCGCATGGAGGTCCCATGCAAACGAAACCAGGACAAACAGGACGAACCAAAATTGAATTGAACGAATGTCTTTCATCATATCGATGTCGGTTGTTTTCGTCCCGCTTTTGGTTTGGGTCC
>CAYWHQ010000397.1:0-3265 GCA_964457665.1 uncultured Prolixibacteraceae bacterium
CTTGGTTACCGTATAGTTGAGCCCGAATATCAGGGATACGGCCAGCAGGGAAATATAGGCGCGGCGGCTTTCGGTCATGACCCTGTAAAAGTAAAAAAAAGAGCGACCTGCCGGCCGCTCTCTTTCTTTCGCCGCTGAACACGGGATCGTTACCCGATAGTGATCTCCCTTTTGGATTCCAGGCGGGCTTCCTCCCTCTTGGGAAGGGTTATCTTCAGGATGCCCTGCTCATATTCAGCCTTGATCTTTTCCAGGTCAATGGTACGCGGTAGCGTGAAAGAACGGCTGAAGGTGCCATAGTAGAACTCCTTGCGGGTGTAGTTTTTCCCTTCCTCGCGTTTCTGATCTTCCATGTCGGCCGAGATCGTCAGGATATTGTTCTCCAGCGAGATTTTAAAATCATCCTTCTTCATTCCGGGAGCAGCAATCTCCAGGTTGAACGACTCATTGTTTTCCAGAATGTTTGCGGCCGGATCGCAGGCCCTTTTACCGAAAATATCGGCCAGATCATTGTCGAAAAAGTTGTTCATGATATCCGAAATCGGATTACGCTGATGCCATCTCATAAGTGTCATAGGTTTTTCCTCCTTAATTTTTGTTAAACATCTTGTTTGATGTCTTCAGAAGATCAACTTCTGTTCCAGGAAGGAATATCTGAAAAAATCAGTCAAAACGGCAGGCGTTATAATTTATAAATGCCAATTTGACACAAATCCTATCAAAAATCCACTCGCCCACTCCCTGTAGCTTCAGCGAAGGCGACGCCCATTACCCACAGTGTAAATAGGTGTTCACCAGCTTCATGATCTCCTTTTCATTGTCTTTGACCGATTCACGGAGATTCTGATCGTTGAAAGCCTTGAGTCGTTTGATGATGCCGTCGATAATTCTTGGGGGAAAAACGTCATGCGCCTCATAGATCCGGCGCTGTTCCTCCAGACTGTCGGCGGAGTCCCAGCAGGAGTAAGGCAGGTGCTTCAGGTGGCTTACCCTGTTTTTGTGTTCGTCGTCGAAAATATTGATGTCGACATAGGTCTCTTCAGCCATTTGCAGGGCATCATGCATCTCCAGTCCGTGGCGGGCGGCAACGGTAAGTCCGGCAAAGAGCAGGTACACGTCGGCCGAACCGTCGGGACTGCGCATTTCAACGGTCTGACGGCTGCCGAAACCCTGCTCCGTATCAGTCTCTTTGGGATTGGCGTCGGTGATCATGCTGTGCTTGCTGCCCCATCCAAGCGGAACCCTCACCAGTACCGAACGGTTGCGGTCGCCCCAGCATATGTTGGTGGGGGCCTCCTGATGCGGCACCAGCCGGAAATAGGAGGTCGGGATGGTATTGCCGAAAGCAGTGAGCGATCGTGCCAGGTCAAGGTATCCCGCGATAGCCCTGCGGGCTGTGCCCGACAGCTTTCCGTTTTCAAGCATCACACTGCCGCGGTTGTTGACAAGCCTTGTATGGACATGCATACCGCTGCCGGCTTTGCCGGTTGTGATCTTTGGCGCAAAGGTCACCGTGACCCCATGTTTATATGCGAGGGAACGTAATACCCATTTGGCAATCAGAATCTGATCAGCAGCATCCTCCAGCTTCACCGGAATGAACTCAATCTCGTTCTGCTCAAAAAGCATCCCCGCCTCCGTGAAGTTACCCACCTCGGAATGACCGTATTTGATGTACCCGCCGCACCGCGCGATGGCAAACATGGCTTCGGTCCGGAACTTTTCCCACTTGCAGAAGGGGGAAGATTCGTGGTAACCGCGCTGGTCGACTGCCTCAAACATGGATTCCTTCTCACTGATCACGTAATATTCCAGTTCGCCCATCACTTCGAAAGACAAACCGGTTCTCCGTTGAAGCACTTCGTGCGACTTCCTCAGGATATATTCCGGCGAATTGGTGAAGGGAAGCCCGTCCTTGTCGTAATAAGAGCAAAGGATATCCATGGAAGGGATATCAGAAAAAGGATTCAGGAAAGCCGTCCGGTAGCGCGGGATCACGTAGAGATCGGATGAACCCGCCTGCACATAATGCGGGAACAGACTGGATCCGTCGACCCGTTCCCCGGCGCTCAGGATGCTGTCGAGATGCTCCCGGTTCTTGATGATGAAGTTGAGTGTCTTCAGACGCCCGTCGGCCCCGGCATAACGGAAATTGATCATCTTTACGCCCTGATCCTCCACATAACGGATCAGATCGGCTTTGGTGAAATCCTCGGAGGGTTTGTCAAGAAAATTGACGAGCGGATTCGGGTTCAGCGAGCAGATATTGTTCATACCATGTTGTTTTCTTAGAATACAGCGAAGGGCAAAAGTAAGAATTTTTACTACATTTGAGGATGAAATAAACATTGCGGGAATATATGTACTCCAACCTGAACGAAATACTCTTCTTCTCCGGATTTCTTCTCTTCATTGCTGCCATGCTGAGCATCGACCTCGGAGTCTTCCAGAAAAAAAGCCACGCCCTCTCCTTCCGTGAAGCGCTTGGCTGGACCATCCTCTGGGTGGCTATCTCCATTGGTTTTTTCTTCCTGATCCGCTTCTATGGTAATCTTTTACACGGGGCCGATACCATAGAAGCGATCCAGCAAAAGATCACCATGTACCGGCACCCCCTCTCCATCCACGGGATGGGAACCGAAGAGGCCATTGCGGCCTATAACCGGAACCTTTCACTGGAATACCTCACCGGTTACCTTATAGAATACTCCCTTTCGGTCGACAATGTCTTCGTTATCGTCATGATCTTCTTCTCCTTCAGGGTACAACCCCGGTATTACAAGAAGGTGCTATTCTGGGGAATCCTCGGGGCAATCGTCATGCGGTTTATATTTATATTCGCTGCCAGCGCCCTGATCCAGCGGTTTGAATGGTTTCTGATGGTGTTTGGAGGAATGTTGGTTATCATTGGCCTTAAAATGGCATGGGAATTTCTTTTTTCACGGCAGGAAGAACATATCGATACTGAAAGACATCCGGTTGTGAGGTTCTTTGCAAAGTATTTCAGGGTTACACATGATGACCATGGGGAGAAATTCTGGGTGAGGCAGAATGGTAAACTTTACCTGACACCCCTTTTCATAGTGCTGATGATCATCGAATTCACCGATGTGATTTTCGCTGTGGATTCCGTTCCCGCGGTGTTTTCGGTTACCCAGGATCCCTATATCGTATTCTTCTCCAATATCTTTGCCATTCTGGGCCTGCGGTCGCTTTTCTTACGGGGGATGGATGTCATGAACCCCGTCTACTATCTCCAACAGGG
>CAYWHQ010000398.1:0-3264 GCA_964457665.1 uncultured Prolixibacteraceae bacterium
TGAACGACCCGGATCCCTCGGTTTCGCGATATCCCTCGCTGAGGTCAAATGCCTGTTCGGTAAGATGTATAAAAGATTAAAAATATAATAGTATATAGATGCACAGATATACTCCGGTCATATTCCTTTTCATACTGACAATATTATTATCCGGACGGTCCGTTGCGGAGGGCACCAGAGAGGTGGAACCTTCCCCGGAGGATTATTGCAAGATCAGGTTGAACAGAGGCGGCGGTTACAACAAATTCGCCACCGACCTGGCTACTGCCAATGAACGGCTTTACATCCACATCGGCAATCTCGGCGAGAAGATCTATTTCGGGCTTGGCGGCGGATACACGGGAACCATCAACGTGGCCATCAAGGATCCGTCGGGGAATGCGGTTTACGGCCCCGTGGCGTGTTCGAAGACGGTTGGCACTGCCGGTTTCATCGAAAACTGGAACCAGGCCAATGCCGGACCGAATGTTCTGAATGCCGCAGGGTATATCCCGCTCACATACACCCCGGTGGTCACCGGCGACCATTACATCGAGTACTCCTTTACCGGAACCGGAACCCGGGAGCCAGCCCAGTTCGATATCACCGTCATCGATACCACGATCACTCCCCTTGCAGCCATCTCCGGAAGATTATATTCCAAATGGTGGCAGTTCTCCTCGGGCAGCATCACTTCTCAACCCGGGTATCGGGGAACCATGTATGTGTACACCGAAGACTCCATTGTCACCTCCCTTTTCTTCAATGCCATGCAGGGGCACGCCTTTGAGGTATCCTGCAACCAGAACGGATGTTACCAGCCACCCATCACCTTTGAAAATTCACGCCGGTCGAGAGAAAATGTCAGGGTTGGTTACCCGCAGTATAAGATCTTTCTGAACAATCCCAACCCGCCGCGTTATCCCTCGGGCGTGCTGGGGGCTGTGGTTCCGGGAAGCATCAGTGTGACTGCCAACTGCAATGGCACATTCACCATCTCATTCAGTGTCAACAAGGCAGGTTTTGCCGAGGTGATCCTTGAGATAAACCCGTCGCCGGGCTTGCAGCCTGAGGATGTGGTGCTGAGCAACAGCGTGGTACCCGGCAGCAATACCTTCACCTGGAACGGATTGAACGGGCTGGGGGCAGCCGTCCCGAGCGGAACTTCCGTATCAGTCACTGTTTCGTACATCAATGGACTTACCAATTTCCCTGTTTTTGATGTGGAATCGCATCCCAACGGTTTTGTGATGCAGCTGATCCGGCCGGCAGGTCCGGCCCCGATCACCTATTGGAACGATACCCTGATCGGTGGCGGTGCCCTGAACCTGACGGGATGCGCCAGCCTGCCCCCCAACAGCGGCTGTCATACATGGATCGGAGATTACAATGGCGGCCTGGGCAACGACAATACGGTCAATACCTGGTGGTATGCCACCAGTTCCAGTTCGACCCCTGTAGTGCTCCCCTTCAAAAAATACCCCGCCAACCCCGGAACCATCAACGGCCCCGCCTCGGCCTGCCAGGGAGAGAGCATACAGTTCAGCGTCACCGCCGACCCGAATACCCAGGAATACATCTGGTCATGGCCCGGAGGCGCTGATACCACACTGGTTCCGATCATCAACCTGACCATATCCGGAACGGCTCCGCCAGGAGCCGGACAGATCTCCGTGTATGGCTGGAATACCCAGTGCGGCGACGGACCTGCATCTGTCAAGGATTTCACCGTAAAAGAGGTCCCCGTGGTTACCAATTCACCGCTTTATGACACAATATGCCATAATACCTCCGTGAACCTTACCCTTTCATCATCAGTCACAGGAAGCAGTTTCGTGTGGCGCTCCACCAAATCAGGCGCAGCCATCAGTGGCAATACCAACGGAGGGGGAGGTACGATCACCGACATACTCACCAACAGCTCCGTGGTAACCGGATGGGTCAACTATTCCATCGTGGCCACCGCCAGCGGATGCGCCAGCGACTCCGCCCATTATATCGTGACCGTTGCACCCCACCCCCAGGTCACTACGACACCCCTTTCCTATACACAGTGTTCCGGCGCTACCACCAACATCGACCTGGAATCGAATGTGAATGGCGTTTCCTTTTCCTGGACAGCCACCGGAAGCACCGGTAATGTGACAGGTTTCAGCAACGGGACAGGATCCGAAATAAGCCAGACCTTGGTGAATTCCGGCAATACCAATGAAACAGTCACATACGCCGTCACCGCCTCCATCTATGGTTGCCCGGGACCCGTCAAGAATTTCACGGTGCTCGTCAGGCCGGTTCCCCACCTGGTCAATATACCTCCTCATACCACCATATGCGACAGTACCTATACCGGTATTACCCTGCTCTCCAGCACCACGGGAACCACATTCACCTGGACCTGCACGCCCGGTTCGGCCAGTGTAACCGGATGGAGCAACAACAGCACCCCCACCACCCTCCTCAACCAGCTCCTCAAAAACAGCTCCTGGGTTACCGATTCGGCAGTCTATCACATTTCTCCCATGGCCAACGGATGCCCGGGACCCGACAGCAACTATACGGTATATATCAAACCTTCGCCCGACCTCGCCAACCCGGTTAAAACCGATTCGATCTGCGACAGCACCTGGGCGGTTATTCCCTTGCAATCCAACGTCCCGGGAACAACCTTCACCTGGCGTGCGTTCGGTTCCACGTTGCAGGTTTCAGGTTACATGTCGAATACCATTCCGGCCATGGAGATCAGTCAGTTTATCAGGAATACCGGGTATACCACCGAAACGGTCACTTACAGGATTCAGCCAATGGCCAATGGGTGTCAGGGGGATTCGACCGACATCGTGGTGACGGTGTTTCCCGATGCCGATCTCTCCAATCCCATCAAGACCGACTCGATCTGCGACAGCACCTGGCTCACGGTTCCCCTGCAATCGAATGTCACAGGCACAACCTTCACCTGGCGGGCGTTCAGTTCATCGTTGCAGGTATCAGGTTACATGTCGAATACCGTTCCGGCCACGGAGATCAGTCAGTTTATCAGGAATACAGGGTATACCACCGAAACCATCACTTACAGGATTCAGCCAATAGCCAATGGGTGTCAGGGGGATTCGACCGACATTATTGTTACGGTGTTTCCGGATGCCGATCTCTCCAATCCCATCATGACCGACTCGATCTGCGACAGCACATGGACGGTTATTCCTTTACAGTCGAATGTCACAGGCACAACCTTCACCTGGCGGGCGTTCAGTTCATCGTTGCAGGTTTCAGGTTACATGTCGAATA
>CAYWHQ010000399.1:0-3217 GCA_964457665.1 uncultured Prolixibacteraceae bacterium
GGTAAGATCAATGTCGCTCCCGTAATAATCGTTGGCTCCCTTGAAAAAAGTGATATTGTAAACCTCCAGACAGTAATGGATGGCCACCTTGCATCCCAGGAACATGTCGTTCACCGGAAAATGCTTGATGTTGTAAAGCGTGGCATAAAGTTCCTCCAGCAACGCAAAACATGTATTGATGGCTGGTTTCCCGGCGAGTTCATGGTCGGGAATAAAGAGCATGATCTCATCACCGATACCCTTCACGATATTGTCGGGAAAGTTGTTCAGCAGGGAGATGAAATTAAAGGTATTGTTGAGCTTGCGGCCCCAGTCTTTCAGCCCCCCCTGGTATTTGAGGTCAGTCGACTTATTGATATCCATAAAAAAGCATACGCCGGGGCAGCGGGGAATCTGTTCCAGCAACCGCACCATCTCCTGCGAATTTGGATCTGTGAAATGGATGTAGGTGGCCATGAAATTCTTTCGTGTTTCAGATCCCTTGCATCTGAATTCCTTTGAACGGTCAGAGTGAAGCAACGGCTTCCTCTCTGGTTTGGTATATTTCAAAGATATTGTTGAATCCGGAAATCTCAAAAATCTCACGGATATTCTCCTGTAAACCGAAGAGCACGAATTTGCCCCTGGCCATGGTGATCCTCTTCAGCGCCATGAGTAAAATCCTCAGTCCGCTACTGCTCACATAGTCCATTCTGGTACAGTCGACGACCATATGATTTTCGCCCTGGTCAATATGCTCCATCAGCTTCTTCTCCAGGATATTGTAGTTTGTGGTATCCAGCCTGCCGGCAATACCGATGATCACTCCCTTATCCGTTTTGTTCTCAGAAATTTCCATGTAGAAAAGATTTTGGGTTAATATATCCGTGTCAAAATTACAACATTTTTATCCTTTTCCCTCCGATATTCCACCGACGACATCAGTTGCTTTACAAAATGGATTCCGAGTCCTCCTATCTTCCGCTCCTGAATATCCTTCCCCACTTCCGAATCCGAATCCTTTTCCAGCAGGTTGAAAGGTTTGCCGTCATCGGCCAGTACGATGGTCAGGGTGTGATCATCGGGTTGCGACAAGGCAAGATGGATCTGGTGGTCCAGGTCATCGTCAAAGGCGTAGAAAACTATATTGGTGAACAGTTCCTCAATCACGAGGTTGATCTCCATCATAATTTTTGGAGGAAGGTTCCACTCCCCGGTTGTCTGTTCCAGCCAGGCGGTGATCCTTTCCAGTTCGCCCAATTGATTCCAGAGGAGCAGTTCGGATGTTCGCATGTGATCGGTATGGTTCATTGTATTTCCGTTGTTAGTCAAAACCAGGATGGTGATATCGTCAGACTGTTCCGCCCCCATCGAAAACGAGGTCACTGCGCCTGAAATGGCCGTAACGATCTCCCCCGACGAGCCCTTCGGGCACTCCGCCAGCACCGACACAAGCTTCTGTGCACCCATCAGCTCTCCGGCGGGATTCTCCGCATCGGTTACCCCATCGGTGTACAATGCGAGCGAAACGCCTCTCTCCAGGAGGATCTGGCTGGTATCATAGGAATAATCTGGTACGACCCCAAGCGGGATGGCAACCGGCAGTCCGGTGATTGTGTTGACATCCGGGCCGTTGACCCTGTAAGGTGGATTGTGTCCCGCGTTGCAGCATTGGATCCTTCCCGTATGGAGATCGATCAAACCTGCAAAAAAAGTGACAAACATCTGATTCTGGTTCTCCTCGCAAAGGTCGCGGTTGATCCCTGAGATGATCCTCCCCAGGGGAATGTCGGGTTGTATCCGGGAGCGCAGGAGGGTACGGGTGACCATCATAAAGAGGGCCGCCGGAACCCCTTTGCCGGAAACATCTCCGATGGCAAAACAGAGGTGGTTTTTGTCCGGAAAGAAAAAATCGTAGAAGTCTCCGCCCACAGCTCTGGCAGATGCCAGATGGGCGGCAAGGTCCCATCCGGGGATCTCCGGAAAACGTACCGGCAGCATCCCCATCTGTATCTTGTGTGCGATCTGCAGTTCGCTCTCCATCTTCTCCTTGGCAATGGTTGTCCGCTGCAGGTGTTCGATATATCCTGTAAGCTCCTTCTGCATGCGGGAAAATGCATCCGACAGCAGGGCGATCTCTCCTCCCGAACGGACAGCCGGGAGTGTGAGGTTGAAATCGCCGTGGCCGATCCGGTGGGTTGCTTCCACCAGCCGGCTGACCGGACGGGTAAACTGACGGATCACGAGCAGGGTAAGGGTCAGGATTGCCAGGACGCTGACCGCGAAAATGCCGATCAGTCTCCAGAGGAAAGCGATCAGGTCGGCAAACAACTCCTCTACCGGGAAGACCAGCGCAAAGGACCATCCGGTTGAAGCTACCGGGGCGTAATAGAGCAGGCGTTGTTTTCCCTTGCCATCGAATGAATGAAACCGCACAAAATCTGTTTCACCCCGGAGCATCGATTTAACGGCATCCACCGACTGATCGTGACCGGTTTTCATGATCAGGTCAAGCAGACTTCTATTCACCAGTGAATCGAGAGGGAAAGTGAGTATCTGGCCCTTTGCGGAGACCAGGAAGCCAAAACCTGACTGATAGACACGTACATTGTTCACAAGTTCAGCCAGCGAATGCAGGGAGAGATCGAGGGTGAGCACGCCTGAAAAGGATCTAACTCCCTCGTGCATTGAATAGAAGGGGACTGAATAGGTGCACATCAGCGTGTCGCCACCTCCCTTATCGAAATAGGGTTCAGTCCAGACCGGTCGTTTAAGTGTTTTTGGCAGCCTGTACCAGTCGTAGTGAAAATAGTAGTAGTCGCGGTTACCCAGCACCCATGTCCGGATTCCCAACCGGGGTTCGTACTGGTAAGCTCCGTACCAGTAGCGGGAGGGGTTGTAACGGTAAGGTTCGAAGGCAAGGCAACTGGCGTATATCAGTTTATTTTCGAGGAGCACATCCCGGGTGATGTTCATCACGTCTTTGTAGTTGGGATCATCAACGTCGAGGGCGGAGGCCAGGGTCAGCGGGATCTGCTCGACCGGCTGAAGGATATTTTCGATCCTGGAGATGGTAAGCATGGTGGTATTGCGGGCATCCTCCTCGGCATCTTTCAGCAGGATGGAATAGGCGTAATCGAAGGTGAGATAAAAGGCGACGGAGAATATGACCAGGATTCCCGTCAGGAAAAAAAGGCTGAACCGGAATGCGAGCGTGCGTGAAAAAGGTATTTTCCTA
>CAYWHQ010000400.1:0-3216 GCA_964457665.1 uncultured Prolixibacteraceae bacterium
GATGTTCTGACTTTCATGTAACTATCTCTTTTTCCTATTGATATCTGAATGTAATTCTGCCTTTGGTTAAATCATAGGGTGACATTTCGATCCTCACTTTATCACCGGGTAGAATTTTAATGTAATGCATCCTCATTTTACCCGAGATGTGCGCGGTGATCACATGACCATTTTCAAGTTCCACCCTAAAAATCGCATTCCCGAGTGACTCAAGGACAGTGCCGTCCTGCTGGATTGAAGCCTGTTTTGACATTTATATAAAGTTTGGTCCCAATACTTCTTCAATATAACCGAAGGTGGAGAGTGTATCCGGACTCCCCTTTCTCACAGCAACCGTAAGCTCATAATGCGCGGAAGGCTGCCTGTCAGCGGTTCGGATCGTCCATCCATCATTCTCCTGCACAACATTCTTCTGCCCCATATTGATCATCGGTTCAATACAAATGACCATACCGTCCACCAGCTTCTTTCCGTCTCCTCTCCTCCCATGATTGGGAATATCAGGTTTTTCATGAAGCTGCTTCCCAATTCCATGACCCACCAGTTCCCTGACCACAGAGTATCCCCGCGACTCGACCCATGTCTGAACGGTTGCACCTATATCGCCCACATGCTTGCCTGAAACTGCAACCTCCAACGCCTTCATCAGGGATGCCTTGGTTTCAGTCATAAGTCTTTTAACATCCTCCTGCACCTCCCCCACAGGGAAAGTGTACGCCGAGTCACCGTAATATCCATGCTTGATACAACCGCAGTCGATCGAAACTATATCACCATTTCTAAGAACTCTCTTTCCGGGGATCCCGTGCACAACTTCTTCGTTTACCGATATGCAAAGCGTGCCCGGAAATCCACGGTATCCTTTAAATCCGGGAACCGCCCCCTGATCCCGGAGAAACTCCTCCGCTATTTTATCAAGCGTTCCCGTTTGAACGCCAGGTTTTATATATTTTGCGACCTCTGCAAGTGTCTGGCTTACCAGTATCGCATTTTCTCTCAGTATTTCAATCTCCCCGGCCGATTTTACGCTCATAGATGACCACATCTCATCTTAACCGGCTACCTGATATGCTGACCTGCCTTTAATTCTCCCCGATTTGGTTAGACCATCATAATGCCTCATAAGCAGATGACTTTCAATCTGTTGCAATGTATCAAGCACCACCCCGACCAGAATCAGCAAAGAGGTGCCTCCATAAAACTGTGCAAACTGGCTGGTAACCCCGACAAGACCGACGAGTGCCGGCATGATGGCAACAAAACCAAGAAAGATAGAACCAGGCAGCGTAATTCTCGACATGACATTATCAATGAATTCGGCCGTCCTTTTGCCCGGCTTGACACCAGGAATAAAACCGCCGTTCTTTTTCATATCCTCAGCCATCTGGTTCGGGTTGACCGTGATCGCTGTATAGAAGTAAGTAAAGAAGATGATCAGCAGGAAAAAGGTGAAATTGTACCAGAATCCGGTGTAGTCGGTAAATACCCTGGCAAACCCCGAAAGCGTCTCGCTGCTGGAAAAGCCTGCAATGGTAAGCGGAAGGAACATGATCGCCTGGGCAAAGATGATCGGCATAACACCAGCGGCATTAACCTTAAGCGGAATATATTGCCTTACCCCGCCATATTGTTTGTTGCCGACGATCCGCTTGGCATACTGGACAGGAATTTTGCGTGTTCCCTGAACCAGCAGGATCGTGATCAGGATAACGATCACCAGAAAAGCAATCTCCACCACGAAGAATACCAGACCGCCACCTTTTTGTTCCATCCTGGAAATCAGTTCACTGAACAGGGAGAACGGTAAACGGGCTATGATGCCAATCATAATGATCAGGGATATCCCGTTGCCAATGCCTTTATCGGTGATCCTTTCGCCAAGCCACATCACAAACATCGAGCCGGCGGTAAGAATGATCAGCGACATGATGCCAAAGAAGGAAAATACGGAGTGATGCGTGGTATTCGGATCAAATGGATAGATTGCTTCGGGCGGGAGCTGTGAAACAAGGTTTGCAATATAGGCAGGTGACTGGAAGATCAGGATCACGACGGTGAGGTATCGGGTAATCTGGTTGATCTTTTTCCGGCCGCTCTCCCCCTCCTTTTGCAGTTTCTGAAAATATGGTATCGCCATAGCCAGAAGCTGCATCACAATCGATGCGGAGATATAGGGCATAATACCCAGCGCAAAGATAGAGGCATTTGCAAATGCACCTCCTGAGAACATGTTCAGCAGACCGAGCAGTCCGCTCGACGACTGGTTCTGGAGGCTGGCAAGCATACCTGGGTCTACGCCGGGAAGGACCACGTAAGAACCAAATCTGTAAACCAGAATGATGCCTATCGTATACAAGATCCTTTTCCTGAGATCCTCTATCTTCCAAATATTACGGATTGTTTGAATCAGTTTTTTCATCAGGAGAGATTATATTGTATTGACAATTCCACCTGCAGCTTCGATGGCTTTTTTTGCCGTTGCAGAAAATGCGTGGGCAGTAACCTCTATACGGCTCTTTAGTTCACCGCGTCCGAGGATCTTTACACGATCCTTCTTTGAGATAAAACCGTTGTCGATAAGCACTGCCACATCAACTTTTTCGATCCCTTTCTTATCAACCAGCGCCTGAAGCACATCCAGATTGATACCTTTATATTCAATCCTGTTGATATTCTTAAATCCGAACTTCGGAACACGACGGGCAAGAGGCATCTGACCCCCTTCGTATCCCAGTTTTTTGGAATAGCCCGAACGGGATTTCGCCCCTTTGTGTCCGCGCGTCGAAGTGCCGCCATGACCGGACCCTGTTCCTCGTCCGATCCGCTTTACCTTTTTTGTTGAGCCTTTTGCAGGTTTAAGATTGCTTAAATCCATCGTTATTTCGTTTATCTTCAATTAAACTTCTTCAACAGTCACCAGGTGCCTTACCTTCTCTACCATTCCCATGATCTGGGGAGTGGCCTCCTTTTCAACACTATGCCTGATCCTTTTCAGTCCCAGTGCTTCCAGTGTTCTTTTCTGACGCTCAGGGTGTCCAATATTACTGCGAACCTGTGTAATCCTTATCATTTTCATGTTTCAATTGCATTTTCGTATTTATCCATTGAAAACCTTATCAAGGTCGACATTGCGGAGCTGAGCAATGGTGAAGGGATCCCGCATCTTAATCAATGCATTGATCGTTGCCTTGACGACACTGTGCGGATTGGAAGAAC
>CAYWHQ010000401.1:0-3189 GCA_964457665.1 uncultured Prolixibacteraceae bacterium
GGCAGCATGGGCATGTTTTCCCTAAACCCGGCCATGATGTAAACATGCCGGCTCAGGTAAAGATCGGAGTTAAGGAATAACCTGGTAAAGTAACCGGTGGCCGATTCGTTGCCCTGCCCGGAGACGTAAGTTGATCGTTGCTGCAAGCGTGTGAAGAAGGAATCAAGTTCTGCAGGATTGAACAGCTCCATCCCTGCAATGACCAGAACCGCTATCAGGATGGTCATGGCTGAGAAGAGCGTCAGCCTTCTCCACTGTCCTGCAAGGAGAAAACAGATCCCCGCTGCCACAAACGCTGTAAAACCAATGAAACGGATGGCGCCAAGCGCAAGCATGATCAGCACCAGCACCAGGATAGTCCGCCATTCGGAGAGGTATCCTTTTCCTTCATGAGCGTCGGTGAAATAACGGAAGAAGTAGAGCATCATCACCGATTGCAGACACATATACATCGCTTCGCTGTATGTCTGACTGGCATAATAGAGCACAAAGCCGTTCATAGCGGTGATTGATGTGATCGTGGCCAGGAGCAGGAAGGGAATCCGGCCGGCAAGCGAACGGAAAAGAAAGTAGATGAAACCGAGGATGCAGAGAAAGGAAAGGGATTTTAAAATCCACAGGTTGATCCCGAAAAGACCGGTGAAAGGGGCGAGCAAAACAGGGTAAAGCGGCCCCTGGTAACCCGGGAGGATCCCATGATGCCAGAAATTCCATGCTCTTTCAATATATGCTGTATCATCGCCGCTGATACTGACCCTGGGATCGAACATCGCAACGCCGGCAAGGATGGCCAGTGACAAAACCACAAGGAGTAACACAGGGGCTTTCGGATATTGTGATCCGATTCGTTCAAAGAGGGTTAATTTTACTGATGATTTCCCCGGCCTGGTCTGGCCTCTCTGCGTGGCAGACTGCTTTTTCTTCATGGAAGCTCGTGAATTTTCCTCTTACAATTGTTATTTCAGTACCATCATCCGCGTTTCAGGTGCATGATGATTAATTCATTTCCGCATGCTGCTTTTAAATCAGCTTTTCGCAAATCATCGAAGAGACGATCATCGAAAGTTTTTTTCTGTTTACAGGCATTTCATAATAGCATATGACAGGCAATACCCATTCAAGTAAAGCAAAATAATAAGGGATGATGTCGGGATTTCCGTTTGCGGCGGTCCGGGCATAACTGCGCACACGAGTGGTCATGGTGAAATTCTTTCTAACCTCATCCCCGTGCGGACCATCGTAATGGACGACCGGTTCGCTGCCGAGCTTATAATCACCATAAAAATCCCGGATTAACTGCAGGTATGCATGCATGCTTTCAGGATCATCCACAGGGGCATAATCGACCATGAAAATAGCCTCCAGCCTGGCAAAGTCGGCAATAATGGCCCTGGGTCTTGTTTCGGAGAAGTCGATGAGAAATACGTTCATCTTATCATCCAGAAGAATGTTTTGCATGTTGAGATCACCGTGGCAGATTCCGGTTAGGTATTCCATCCCGGTTTTGCGTCGTGCAGGATATTCGTGCTTCAGGAACCAGTATGGATTCAGAATCGGTTTATTCAGTTCGGGGATGGACACAAATTTGTCATCCGCAGAGATGGAGAATAGTTCCTTTGCTGTGTTAAAGATATGTGGAAAGAAGGTCAGCACAGGGTCATGATCCTGATAGGGAAAGATGGTTTTTTTCACAGGTTGTCCATACCAGGGTTGCAATATCTGAAGGAATATCTTGTCGAACAGAGGTAACAGGAAATCAGTTCCCTGGTTTTTGTAATATGTTGTCAGCCATTCAAGACGGTCCGATTCTTCTCCGATCCCCACGAAGTTGTATCGAAGGGCTCCTGTTTCGCCATGGAATTCGGCGCCAAGAACGATGGCACTGTTGTTGAAGATGAATGGAAGAGCATATTGCCTGCATCGTTCGGCTTCCCTGGAGATAACCTCCCTGCTTCCGGCTTTTACCACGGTAGGCCGCATCTTCCTGCCCTCGTGATCCCACGAGGTTGCCTGGAAAGTGCGGGCAACATAGCCACCCGGCATGACATGGAGGAGGACCTTTGTGGAATCGGAATACAACATCCGGATGAGAAATTCGATGTGCGGTTCCAGTCTGGTTCCTGATGAAGTTTCAATGGAAAGCCTGTGTGAACGCTCATTCACAAATTGAAAAGATGGAAAGATCCACACCCTCGGTGTTGTGAGGAAAATATTTGTATTCAGCGGTTTCACTTCCGAGATGGTCTCAAGGGTAAGTGAGCGTATATAGTCCGGCAGGATCCCATCCTCCGAAACCTTTAATGGTTCTGCAAGAAGAAAAGTAATCCCGGTCACCTCCGCGGTATCCTCTGTGGTGGGTAACAGGGTCGGGATCAGTTCCATCCCGTGTGTGTCAGCGGTTTCCGACAGGATTTTCCCCGGCATAAGCGCCACCGACAACGATGGTGAGTCGCTGTCGGAGTTAAGGATGATGCATAGGGTGGCGGGATTTGCCTGAAAGTGTTCCTTTTCGGCCATACCGACAGCTTTCATCAGATGTTTGAAGGGGATCATACCGGTTTGTTCCAGTTTAAGGAATCCGGAGGGTTCCCCACCAAAGGAAAGCGCTTCAGCCACATCAATTCCGGATTTTGATGGCTCGCCGACAATCCTGAAATCTGCTGCAGCAGGCTGTCCGGCAGGAAAGAATCCGCAGCAATGCTGCATCGAAACAAACAGATCAGGCCCGTGCTTCTCTGTTGCAGCGCCGGAAAGATGACCGAATCCTATGGCGAAGCCGAGGTCGCTCATACTGGAAATACCTTTAGTGGTGAAGATCTGTCCCATAGGCGGCGTCGTTGACAGCGCCGTATAGATGAAGGTATGATGACCGGATTCGAAAGATATCGTTTCGGTCTCCTTTCTGTTTTCAGCCTGAAGGGAGGCGATGGCGCTTTCAATATCCTTTTCGAATTTCATTAATCTGTGCAGGTCGGATATCTCCAGTACATGGAAAACCGGCGGGGTGACACCGGCGAGAATAAGGTCGGCTCCTGTGCTCCGGAGCTGTTTTTTCGCTTTAAGCAGCACGCGGATACCCGCGCTCGAGAGGTAAGGGCAAAGCGACAAATCAATAATGATGCTGCCGCTGCTTTCCATGATCGCCATCAGTTTCTGGTCGAGTTCATTGCAGGTATTTGTGTCAATACG
>CAYWHQ010000402.1:0-3162 GCA_964457665.1 uncultured Prolixibacteraceae bacterium
CGATCCCCTCCACTCCCTTGATCTTTGATATCGAATCGGTCAGCTCGGCAAGCACCTTGTAATGATCCAGACGGAAAAGGTTACTGTCGGCGATGCCGATAAACATGATGGTACCCTCCTGCCCGAACTGCCGGATGAACATTTCATGACGAATGATGGTGGAGTCGCCGGGCGGAAGGATGCTCGTATTGACATATGACAAGCGTACCTGTGTCGCCATATATGCCATGAAAACAGTAATGATCCCGATGATCACCATCAGGGTAACCCTGTTACGCAGGATGAGCCTGACAAGGAAATTCCACATATCCGAAAGAAAGGGCAAAAGTACGAAAATAGTGTTGAATTTAGGTATTTTTGCCTTTTGCTGATGAAAAAGGTATTGTTTATCGATAAGGTCCATCCGCTCATCCGCGAGGATCTCAGCGGGGCGGGATTTCAATGTGACGACGGCAGCGGTATGACCGCCGCGGAGGTGGAGAGGGCATTGCCCGGATATCGCGGGATCATCATCCGGAGCCGTATCAGGCTGGAAGAGAGGCTGCTTCTTCAGGCGACGAACCTCCGGTGGATCGGAAGGGTGGGAGCCGGTATGGAGAATATCGATACGGAGGCGGCGGAGCGACTTCATATTTGCTGCCTGAATTCTCCCGAGGGGAACCGGGATGCCGTGGGAGAACACACGCTTGGTATGCTGCTTTCGTTGCTGAACAATATGAACCGGGCCGACCGGCAGGTGCGTGCAGGTGTGTGGGACCGGGAGGGCAATCGCGGTACAGAGATCTGCGGAAAGACAATCGGTATCATCGGTTATGGCAACATGGGCAGCGCTTTTGCACGCCGGTTGAAGGGATTTGATGCCGAGGTGATCTCATGGGATAAGTATAAAAAGGAGTATTCTGACGGAAATACCCGTGAAACTGTCATGGAAGAGCTTTTTGAGAGGGCAGATATCGTGAGCCTCCATGTTCCCCTTACCCGTGAAACGACCCGGATGATTAACCGGGAATACCTTTTACGTTTCCGGAAGAGCATATGGCTGGTCAATACCTCCCGGGGGCCTATCGTTGATACTGCTGCGCTGGCGGAAGCCCTTGCCCTGGAAAAAGTGGCCGGAGCCGCCCTGGACGTACTCGAATATGAAGATAGCTCCTTCGATAAGTTATCGGTGGCCATGCCTCCGGAATTGCAATTTCTGGTTAACTCCGACAAGGTACTGATGACCCCCCACATCGCAGGCTGGACCTTTGAGTCGAACCTGAAACTCGCAAAAATACTGGTCTCGAAGATCCTGAAACTGGAATCGGGATGCTGAAAGCTCAGGTGGCCCGTAATGGGAGCGATATTCGGTCAATTTTATTAGCTTTGCGGCAAATTTCTTCTCGGATATGAAACTGGAAAATAAGCTATTTAAGGGTAAAACATTGGCCATTTTATCGGGCGGAGGGGATACCCCTGCCATCAATTCGAGCATTGAGGCAGTCAGGAACAGGGCATCATTGCTGGGTTTTAAAGTTTACGGCATCCGGAAGGGATGGAAAGGACTCCTTGGCGATGGAGATGTGGTTGACCTGACCAATCAGCCTTACGACGGTTGGTATGGCGGTACCGCCCTCAGGTCGAGCCGGACCAATCCGTTTCCCTCGAAAAAGAATCCCGAGAGCAGGGTGCCACAGGTACTCAAAAACCTGGAAAGATACAAGATCGATGTATTGGTGACCATAGGGGGTGATGATACCAACGGAGCAGCGAAAAGGCTGTTTGAAACAGAGGGGATTCCGGTGATCGGGTTCCCTAAAACGATCGACAATGATCTTCGCACCCGTACGATGCACCAATATAACGGAAACGAGATCGAAGCCGTTCTGTGTCCTGGCTTTCCTTCGGCAGCGAGGGTGGTGGCCGATTACGCGGCACAGATCAAAACCACAGCTGAGTCGCACTCCCGTATTATCGTGCTGGAGGTGATGGGAAGGGATGCAGGCTGGCTGACCGGTACCGCGGTATTTGGCGGCGCCCAGCTCGGTCTTGTTCCTGAGTTCGAGATCACAAGAGAAAGAAAAGAGGTGTTTCTGGAAACGGTAAAGGAGACCTATATGCGGAATCCGAAGAAATGCCTCATTATTCCAGTTTCGGAGGGAATCCGTTGGTATGACGAAAAAAGCGGCAAGGTTGATGTTGTGTATGCATCTTCAGAGACAGATGAGTACGGGCATCCGCGGTTTGGAGGAGTAAGCGGGGTGGTGGCCTCGGAGATCCACAATAAACTGGGCATCGAAGCACGGGCTCAGATCACGGGGTATTATGCCCGTTCCGGCCATTGCCGTCATTATGACCGTAAGCTTACCCAGACCCTCGCCGACAAGGTGGTGGATCTCCTTCTGCGGGAAGACTACGGCCAGATGCCGGTCATGACAAAAATCGTCCCTTTCGTGGAGCTTGAGGAGTTCAATACCAGTTCCATCGACATGGGAACCATTGGAAACAAGCCGCTCCCCAGGGAATATTACGACATCAACTCCTTTTCATTCACGGATGCATACACCGATTTTTTGACCAACATCCTTGAGAAACCGCGAATTGACGAATTCCGGTACGATTTTCCGGTAGTCATACCCTGACGGGTTACCGGACTACAAGGTGTATGGTATTTCTGGTCTTTTGCTCCAGCAGCAGCGTGCGGTTGCCGACGACCCTTCTGATGGCGGCGGCTTTGTAATGGCGTATAGTGAAAAGTTCCACGCCGGGATTATAGCGGACCTCAAAGGAAGCGGAGAGTTCTTCCACCAGAGGATCAATGGTATGATCATTCCAGTCGGTGCAAACCGAAAAACTGATCGCTGAATTTTGCATGACATTCACCCTGGCACGGTATTTTGACAGCAGGGCGAAGATCTTTTCCAGGTTTTCCTCCACAATAAACGAAAAATCGCGTGGAGAGATAGAGATCAGCACCTGTTTGGTCTTCCGGATATAAATGGGGAATCCGATACGCCAGTGATGAATGTTTTCCACGACGGTACCCGGGCGCTGCGGTTTTTTAAAGTCCCTGACGTATAGACGGATGCCGGCATTTTCCAGCGGTTTGATGGTCCTTGGATGGATCACGCTGGCACCGAAATAGGCCAGTTCGATGGCTTCGCGGTAGGAGAGTGAGCCGAT
>CAYWHQ010000403.1:0-3160 GCA_964457665.1 uncultured Prolixibacteraceae bacterium
ATCCCTATGGGTCCATATCCGGGAATTCTGGCTGCTGATCTACAACTTCGCCGTGCAGCCCAAATTCAACAAGTGCGACGATAAAAGATACTGGCTTTCCCACTGGTTCCTGATGTCGGGATATACCATCATGTTCATCGTGATCGTAGTGTTCCTGCCCTGGTTCCAGACCGAGGAGATCCTGCCGGTATGGGATCCGCAGCGATGGCTGGGGTATTATGCCACATTCGGATTGCTTTTCGGGCTGGGGGTAGCCGTCATTGGGAGGCTGAAGAGGAAAGATGTCAAATTCCAGTTTTCCCATGTCAGCGACTGGCTCTTTCTAATCATGCTAACACTGACCGTGATAACCGGAATTCTGATCCATATCTTCCGGATCAACGGGATGGCATGGGCAACCTATATTTCGTACATCGCACATATGGCCGTCCTGGTTCCTATGATCCTCATCGAAGTACCCTTCTCCAAATGGTCACATCTCGCCTACCGGCCATTCGCGGTATATTTCACCCAACTCAAAAAGAATGCAGTACCCCGGAATTAATCAGGTTAATCAATTGAAATACGAGACACATGGAAGAACCAAGAATAGGAGTGTATGTTTGCTGGTGCGGTACCAACATCGCCAAAATGGTGGATGTGGAAGCAGTGGCAGCAGAAGTGGGGAAGCTCCCCTATGTCGTTATCTCCAAGAATTATAAGTATATGTGCTCCGATCCGGGACAGGATCTGATCATTAAGGACATCAGGGGTCATAATCTGAACCGTATTGTTGTGGCCGCCTGTTCTCCGAGGATTCATGAACTGACCTTCAGAAATGCCGTGGAAAAGGCCGGGATCAATCCCTACCTTTTCGAAATGGCCAATATCCGGGAGCAGGACTCATGGGTTCACACCGACCGGCAGGAAGCCACCAACAAGGCGCTTGATCTGGTGATCGGCGCAGTCAGGAGGGTCAGGCACCATGAACCGCTCGAAAAGCGATCGGTCAGCGTCCACCCGGCCACCCTGGTTATCGGGGGAGGAATATCGGGAATGATCGCCGCGCTCACCATTGGCAATGCCGGCAAGCAGGTCTTCCTCGTGGAAAGCAAGGAAAGTCTGGGCGGAATGGTTGCAGGTTTTGACCTTACATTTCCTCATCTTGCCAGTGCACAGCAAATGATCGGACCGATCATTCAACGGGTCAGCAACCATCCTAATATAGAGGTATTACTGAACACGACGATCATGCAGGTTTCAGGATATATCGGAAACTTCACTACCGAGGTACAGGTCAACGGGAACGGCGGAAGGGAACTGCAGTTCGGCAACATCATCGCTGCCGTCGGACTTAAACCCTTCGACCCGTCAGTCATACCGGAATACGGCTATGGCAGGTTTCCCGATGTCATTACCTCCATTGAATTTGAAAATATGCTGCGTTCAGGAAAGATCCTGACAAAATATGGCAAGGAACCCCGTAATGTCGCAATCATTCATTGCGTGGGCAGCCGCAATGACCAGTATCACGAATACTGCTCGAGAACCTGTTGCATGGTGGCGCTGAAATATGTTCACCAGATAAGGGCCTCCCTGCCTGACGCAAACATTTTCGAGATATATGCCGACATGCGGGCATACGGCAAAGGCTGCGAGGAGTTCTATGCCCTCTCCACCCACAAGCAGATAATCTTTTTGATGTTCGATCAGCAGAACGACCTGCCAGTAATCAGGGAGGCCGGACGCCACGAAAACTGCAACATGATCATAACATTGAACGAATTGCTCTCGGGCGAATCGATCGAGGTGCCCGTTGATATGGTCATCCTTATGGTCAATATGGAAGCCCACGATAATGTAAAAGATGTGGTAAGGTCGATCGGCGTGAGCCTTTGTGGTAACCAGTTCTTCATCGAAAAGCATCCCAAACTCGATCCTGTCGCCACCACCACCGGGGGCGTCTATATCGTGGGAAGCTGCCAGGGGCCGAAAGACATTCCTGACTCGGTGGCCCAGGCAAGGGCAGCCGCAGCCAGAATCCTGGCCACAATTGCCGGTGGCACGGTTCCTATTGAAGTCACAACTGCTGAGGTTGACGAATCGTTATGCTGCGGATGCCAGACCTGCGTGAGGGTCTGCCCCTATTCAGCCATCTCCTACCTGGAAGACCGCAAAGCCTCCCACGTCAACGAGGTATTATGTAAAGGCTGCGGAACATGCGGTTCAGCATGTCCGGCAGGTGCCATTAAGAGCAAACACTTCACCGACCACCAGATATTATCAGAAATCGAAGGAATTATGTCAATGACCTATTAACACGAACGATATGAATTTCAGACCAACCATCGTTGCATTCCTCTGTAACTGGTGTGCATACACCGGCGCTGATCTGGCAGGTACCTCCAGGCTCCATTATGCCCCGAATATCCGGATCATCCGGATCATGTGCTCCGGAAGGATAGAACCGACCTTTATTTTGAAAGCATTCCAGCAGGGCGCCGACGGAGTGCTTGTGTGCGGATGCCACCCCGGTGACTGTCACTACCAGGAGGGAAATTACAAGTGCCTCAGAAGATTTAAACTGTTGCAAAAATTTACCGAACAGATGGGGATCGAGAAGGAGAGGCTTCAGCTCGACTGGATCAGTGCCAGTGAAGGAAAACAATTTGCCGAGCTGGTGAACGACATGACCCGCAACCTGTTGCAACTGGGGCCCAGCAAGGTAAAAAGAACGCTCGAAGTAGAACAACTAAAACATTGATCCATGCCGACCGATAACCCAAATCCCAAGCCCAGGCTGAAGCTCGCCGTTTACTGGGGGGCCGCCTGCGGAGGATGCTGCGTATCCGTCCTCGATACGCACGAAAAGCTGCTCGATATCGTCGCAGCCGCCGAACCGGTATTCTGGCCCATTGCCATGGACATCAAATACAAGGATGTCGAAGCCATGCCTGACCAGTCCATCGACCTGACACTGTTCAACGGAGCGGTCAGAAACAGTGAAAACCGCCACATGGCAGAAGTCCTCCGGAAAAAATCGAAGATGCTCGTGGCTTATGGCTCCTGTGCTTATATGGGAGGCATCCCCGGCCTTGCCAACTTCACCAACCGCGAAGGAATCTTTACCAGGGCATATGAAGAGAGCGAATCCACGCTCAATCCGGAAAAGATAAAACCG
>CAYWHQ010000404.1:0-3097 GCA_964457665.1 uncultured Prolixibacteraceae bacterium
CCTGCAGAAAGCCGGTTTTCTGTACGACGCGGTCATCCTCAATGCCGGCGGTTATACGCATACATCCGTTGCGATCGCCGATGCCATCAGAGCTATCCGGATCCCGGTGGTGGAGGTGCATATCTCCAATCTTTCAACGCGTGAATCCTTCCGCCACACCTCACTGATCTCTCCTGCCGTGAAGGGTCTTGTCATGGGTTTCGGGATGGACGGGTACCGCCTTGCCATCGAGTCGCTGCTGAAAAAAATCTGAGAATTTTCAGGATTATTCAGGAATAACCGTTATCTTTGTATAAAAGTGATCGGTTCACTTTGATAAACAATTCAATTTCGGAACATGCATTTTGCCGGAAAAATCTGCTCGTTGCTTTTACCATTCCTTCTGAAGGGTGGTGCATCCTGCATGTCCGGTTTGCCCGCGGCTGAACCCTCTGCTGCCTTTTCCAGAAAATCTCTCTGCCACTTGCAGGGAAGAATACCCGAAGGTAAAATCAGGGAAAAGCGGTCACAGCCGGTCGATCCGGTGAATTATAAGAAATCAGGTTCGAAGGGGATCGCGGTTCCCCGGATGGATGCTTTGTCCCATCCACTTCCGGCCGACCTTTTAACCGGTCCTTTTGTGGTACAGATCGTGCCTCCGCGGCTGGCAGGGCAGTTGGAAAGCTCCTGTAAAAGCGCGCATGTTATCAGACCTCCCCCTGCGCTTTAGCATATTTTTCAAGGTTTTTTATCATTATTTCCGGGGATGAAACGGTTGTTTGGTCTCCGGTTGAAACATTTTTACCGAAAGGAGGACTATTATGGAATCAGGCGAATTGCAGAAGGTTAAGACCGTGGCTGTTATCGGTGCGGGTCACGGAGGACTGGCCATGGCCGGTCATCTGAGCATCATGGGTTGCCACGTGCAGCTATTCAACCGGGGCGAAGAACGGTTGTGGGGTGTACGCCTGGCCGGAGGCATTGAGGTGCAGGGCGAGGTTTGCGGGTTTGGTCCTATCCCTGTTGCTACCAACGTTGTGGAGGAGGCGATCGAGGGGGTGGAACTGATCATGGTGGTTGTACCTGCCATAGCGCACCGCTGGGTTGCCGAAACCATGGCTCCCCACCTGAAGGATGGGCAGATCGTGGTGCTTCACCCCGGCCGGACACTCGGAGCGCTTGAATTCAAACAGGTACTCAACGAGAAGGGGGTTACCGCAGACGTTATCGTGTCCGAGGCACAGACATTCATCTATGCTTCCCGGACCATCGGACCCGGCCAGGCGCATATCTTCGGCATCAAACACTCTATCCCTGTCGCATCGGTCAGGGCGCACATGATCCCCCGTGTGATCGGACGCCTCCGTGAGTTTTACCCCCAATTCGTACCGGGCGATAATATCTTCAAAACCAGTTTTGATAACATCGGGAGCATATTCCATCCCGCCATCTGCGTGCTGAATGCAGGCTGGATTGAGGATGACGCCGACTTCCAGTATTACCACGAGGGGGCTACGGAGTCGGTGTCGCGGGTGCTGGCCAAAGCCGACGAGGAGAGGGTCATGGTGGCTGAGGCGCTCGGCATCCGTGCTTTCAGTGCCCGGCAGTGGTTTTATATGGCCTACAGCACAACCGGGGAAACGCTCTTTGAAGCCATCCGGAAAAATCCCGGCTATCGGGGAATATTGGCTCCCAAAACACTAAAAATGAGGTATATAGAAGAAGATGTGCCCTACAGCCTTGTACCCATTGCCTCTGTGGGAAGGATGTTCGGAGTGCCCACTCCCACCATCGACGCGATCATTCAACTTGCATCGGTCCTCAACGGGAAGGATTACATGAAACATGGCCGCACGGTGGAGAGGTTGGGCATTGAGCAAATGAGCCTCAGGGAGCTGAGGCTGCTTGCCATCGGGGAACGCTCATCGGCGTAACCTGTCGCTATTGTCAATTAAAAACAAAAAAAATATTATGGCTGGAATTGCTGGTTTAAACAGAACCGGAGCAAAAGACATTGTATCCGGAATGCTCGATAAGATCTCCCATCGGGGAAAAGATCAAAGGATTATTTTTGAGACCGACCATCTGACGCTCGGTATGGTCTGGTCGAACCATGAAGAATACCTGGCACAGGCGACCCTTGCCGGGAAGAGTGTTGCCGACGGTCCCGGCTTCGGTCATCAGGTCAAAGCCGGAGAAACCGAGGGGGGAATGCAGCTTATGCGTGATGCACTGGGGGTGGCGCCGCTCTATTATACGGAGGAATACGGCCTGCCGGTGGCCTTTGCATCGGAAGTGAAGGCATTGCTGAAGATTTCGTCCGACGTGAATGAACTGGCGCCGGGAAGCATGATACAAGGGAACAAGGTGAAACAATATTTCTCTCTGGTAAGAAAGGAACCTGTATACCGGGATGCCCATGCGATCGCGAAGGATCTGCGCGTGCTACTTGAAAGAGCGTTGCTTCGCAGGATCCGGACACCGGAGTTCGGGAGCTGGCTCTCCGGCGGGATCGATTCCAGCACATTTGCGGCCCTGGCACGCCCATACGTGCGCAGGTTGTACACCTTCACCGCGGGGGTGAAAGGCGCCCCCGATTTTGAGTACGCGCGGGAGGTGGCCCGTCATATTGATTCGGAGCATCACGAGGTGGTGATAGGGAAAGAGGATATGATTCAGGCGCTTCCCGACGTCATCCGCCATCTTGAATCGTTTGATGCGCTTCTCGTGCGGTCTTCCGTGACCAACTTTCTGGTGGCCAGGGCGGCTTCCGGGTATTGCCCGGAGGTATTCTCCGGTGAAGGGGGCGACGAGTTCTTTGCCGGGTATCATTACCTCAAGGATCTCCCGGTGGATGCCATCCCTGAGGAGCTTGTCGATATTGCCTCACGCCTGCACAATACGGCGCTTCAGCGCGTCGACCGTAGTTCCTCGGCGCACGGTACCACGGCCCATGTGATCTTTGCCGATCCTGAGATCTTTGAGTTTGCCATGCGGATACCCCTCTCTATGAAGATCAGAGATGGGATGGAGAAATGGATCCTCCGGAAAGCGGTAAAAGGATTGCTTCCCGACAATGTCGTCAGCCGCCCCAAGGTCAAATTCTGGGAGGGTGCGG
>CAYWHQ010000405.1:0-3087 GCA_964457665.1 uncultured Prolixibacteraceae bacterium
ATCAGGTAGTTGCCATCCGGGATATCTTTCCTGTTGAACCGGTTATTCATGCCCGCTTCAGCGCCCTGTCAAGAACCTACAGGTACTGTATCGCCCGGCGGAAGGATCCTTTCCGGAACCGGTTCGCTCACTACATATACGGAGATCTGGATACAGGTCGGATGAACCGTTGTGCAGGGATCCTGCCGGAGTTTACTGATTTTACATCCTTTTCGAAGGTGGATACCGACACGGCCACCAACCTGTGCAGGATTGATTCGGCAATTTTTCTGGAATCAGAATATTCGCTCGAGTTTCTGATCACCGCCGACCGGTTTTTGCGGAACATGGTCCGGGCCATCATGGGTACCCTGCTGGATGTCGGGAGGGGAAGGTTGACGGAGGAGGGTTTCAGGGAGGTGATCAGGTGCAGGGACCGGAACAGGGCCGGGATGTCGGTACCTGCCTGCGGGTTGTTCCTCGATCATGTTTCGTATCCTCCCGGGGTTGTGCCGGCGGCGGTTGGAGGTGAATGACCTGCCCGTTACACGGGTTCGGTTTATCCGTTTGATACCAGTTCAAGAGCCTGATGCAGGATGGAATGGCTGGATAGCCCGTACTTTTCCATCAGCTCCCTGGGCTTTCCTGATTCCCCGAACCGGTCGGGCATACCGATGATCTTCATGGGAACAGGATGTTGCTGAACCACCACTTCGGCCACCGCGCTACCGAGGCCGCCATGTACCTGATGCTCTTCGACCGTAAGGATCTTCCCGGTTTCCCTGGCTGCTTTCAATACCTCGTCGTTATCCAGGGGTTTGATGGTGTGCATGTTGATCACACGGGCGCTTATATTCCTCCTGGCCAGTTCTTTACAAGCCTCCAGTGCCTCCCAAACCATATGGCCTGTGGCCAGGATGGCGAGATCGTCTCCTTTCTTCATCAACTGTGCCTTTCCGATGATAAAGCCATCTTCCTGTCGCGTAAAATCCGGCATGGCTTCCCTTCCGAAGCGGATATAAACCGGACCGGTTGCGTCACTGATGGCGGCCAGGGTGGCCAGTCTGGTCTGGGTGGCGTCGGCGGGGGATAGGAGGGTCATGTTCGGCATGGCACGCATGACTGCAAGATCTTCGAGCGCCTGATGGGTTGCCCCGTCGGGACCGACTGAAACACCGGCATGAGCCCCGCCGACGACTACATGAAGGTTATTATAGCAAATACTGATCCTGATCTGGTCGGCCGAGCGGAAGGCAGCAAAAACCCCGTAGGTGGCGAATACGGGTATTTTTCCTGATAAGGCAAGCCCCGCGGCGACTGCCGCGGCGTTTTGTTCGGCGATGCCCATGGAGAAAAAGCGTTCCGGAAATCTGCCGGCAAAGAGATCCATACCCACAGAGGCCGTGATGTCGGTACCCAGTCCTACCAGTTCGGGGAACAGGGTTCCGGCTTCGAGAAGTCCCTCACCAAAGCCAGTTTTGGTGGGCCTGTCGCCCCTGTTGATCCATTTCCTCATGAGCATGCCTCCCTGAGCTGACGTATGAAATCAATCGCCTGAGAAGCCGAGGGAGCCTTGCCGTGCCATCGGTAATCCCCTTCGATAGAGGAAACGCCTTTTCCCATTTTCGTATGCGCCAGGATCACTACCGGGGCCGTGCTGTTTTGGCGGGTTGCCTCCAGGCAACTGATTATCTGAGGAATGTCGTGCCCGTTGCACTCCATGACCTTCCATCCGAATGCCTCAAAGCGCACGGGGAGCGGTTCCAGCGCCATCACCGTCTCGGTAGGTCCGTCGATCTGTAAACCATTCCTGTCGACGATCGCCAGAAGATTTGATGCGCCGTGGTGCGCGGCCGCCATGATGGCTTCCCACACTGATCCTTCCTGCAGCTCTCCGTCGCCGAGGATACAAACCACATGATGTTGCCGTTTGTCCATCCGGGCAGCCAGGGCCATCCCCAGCGATACGGAGAGACCCTGCCCGAGCGATCCTGCCGATAACTCTATTCCCGGAAGACCGTGATCCCTCCCGGGATGTCCCTGAAGCCGGCTCCCGATCCTGCGCAACGACCTGAGTTCCTCCAGGGGGAAATATCCTGCATGCGCCAGGGTTGCATAGAGGAGCGGTGCCAGATGCCCGATCGACAATATAAGCCGGTCGCGCTCTTCCCATTCCGGACGTGCCGGGTCGTGCCTGAGCCAGTTGAAATAAAGGGCGGTAAATACATCCGCCAGTCCGAGCGAGCCGCCCAGGTGCCCCGACCCTGCCTCTGCCAGGCTCTCCACCACCGCAATCCTGATTTTCAGGGCAATCTTCCTGAGCGTTGCCGTATCGATAACAGGCGCAGGAACCATACCTATCTCATGTCGTTGATCTCCACACCCGGAAATTTCCCGGGATCGAAGTTGAAATCTGCATCGGTGACGGGCACGTTTGGCTGGAATCTGGTAATTCTGTAAGTAAAAACATTCCCGTTCTTTTCATGGATGGAGAAACTGAGGATCTGCATCTTTGCCTTATCGATGGTAAGGACGGCCCTGATGAAATTTTTGGGTTTATTGGGTGTAAGTTCCACCGATTCCGATCCGGGGGGCTGGTTTTTCAGCCGTGTCATTTTCGACTTGTAGTTCTGGGTGTAGGATGTGAGCAGTTTGTTCGGTGTAAGGCTTTCCTCATTACCAGCCACTTCGTTGATCTGAACCTCATTGGCCTCCCTGAAATAGGTCCAGATGGTCTTTCCGTTGCAGATCACTTTCTGTCCCGCAGCATCCATGTTGTAACGGTCGCCGGAAAGAAGAAGGGTCCCCTTCTTCTCTTCATTGATGCCGGCTCTGGCATTTTCCATCGTGTAGGAGAAGTCGGCCCTTACCGACTGATACGAGGAGGTCTTTGCACTGAGGTCCTTCAGGAGCTTTTCTGCCGCCGCATCCCTGGTCTGGCCGATGACCAGCAGGGCCGGTAAAACCAGTAAAAGTCCGCAGATTGATTGTATGGTCATAAGGTTGTGTTAATTTATGTGTTGTTGCTGATTTCATGTAAATAATCCTCCAGTGCCTGGAGGTCCTTGAATCTGACTTCCCTGGCCTTGCTCCCTTCAAAAGGTCCAA
>CAYWHQ010000406.1:0-3083 GCA_964457665.1 uncultured Prolixibacteraceae bacterium
TTCCCATAAATATGAGTGTGCCTTTATCAACCTGACGGTGATGGAGAACCGGTCCGTGATGCTGGGTTCGCTTGCAGGAGCGCGGCTGGGTGTCTGGACTGCCCATGGCGAGGGGAAGTTCAACTTCCCATATACGGAAGAGCAGTACCATATACCGGCAAAGTTTAGCTACCATGGCTATCCTGCAAATCCCAACGGCTCCATGTTTGATGCCGCCTGTATCGCTTCGGCCGACGGACGTCACCTGGCCATCATGCCCCATCTGGAGGACTCGATTTTGCCCTGGCAATGGGCTCATTACCCCTCCGACCGGAAAAGGGATGAGGTGACTCCCTGGATAGAGGCGTTTGTGAACGCGAGAAGATGGTTAGAGGGAAAATCACTTTGAATGACAAATTGAATGAGAGATTATGAAGAAGATCGTGCTGGTCACCGGGGCAACTTCGGGATTTGGTAATGCAATGGCGGAGCGTTTCGCCAGGGAGGGTCATGATGTTATCATTACCGGCCGTCGTTGCAACCGCCTTGAAGTACTTGCGGAAAAGCTGCGGAGTGATTATGGTGTCAAGGTGTTGACCCTATGTTTCGATGTCCGGAAACAAGCGGAGGTGGAGCGGGCAGTGGGTGGTATTCCGGTTGACTGGCAACCGATCGATGTACTGATAAACAATGCCGGTCTTGCGGCCGGATTAAGTCCGGTCCACGAGGGCGACATTGATGACTGGGAGCAGATGATCGATACCAATATTAAGGGACTTCTTTATATGACAAGAGCTGTGGCTCCCATGATGGTGGCCAGGGGTGGAGGCCATATCATCAATATCGGTTCCATCGCCGGCAAAGAGGTCTATCCCAACGGAAATGTCTATTGCGGCTCCAAGTTCGCCGTCGATGCCATTACGAAAGGAACGAGAATGGACCTTGTTTCCCGCAATATCAAGGTGACACAGATTGCTCCCGGCGCCGCCGATACCGAATTTTCGCTGGTTCGGTTCAGGGGCGACAAACGGCGGGCCGACAGTGTTTATCACGGATTTACCCCCTTGTACGCGGAAGATGTGGCTGAAGTGGTCTATTATGTAACCACGCTGCCACCCCATGTGAATGTCAATGACCTGGTGCTGATGCCGGCAGCGCAAGCGAGCGCTGTGCATTTTCACAAGTTGAACAATTGATGAGTTGATAGGGTGAGAAAATTGTTGTAAAATTGCGCCGCCAATTTGGGTATTAACCTTACACGATCACAATGGAAGTATTAAGAATTTTCGACCTGCTTCCCAGGTATGAGAAGCTTTACAAACCGAAGGAAGACGTCATCGCTTCCAAGGAGAACGGGCAATGGGTGAAATACAGCATAAAGCAATACCGCGAAACGGCCGACCATATCAGTTACGGATTTCTGAAACTCGGGGTTCAGCCGGGCGACCGTATTGCCCAGATCAGCCCCAACTGTGTGGAGTGGAACCTGGTCGACATGGCCATACAACAGGTAGGAGCCATTCACCTTCCGATCTACCCCACCATCAGCGAGTCGGATTACAAGTACATCCTCTCGCATGCCGAGGTGCAATATGTTTTTGTGAGAGGCATCGAACTGCTCCGGAAGATTCAGCACATCCTGCCCGACATCCCTTCGGTGAAAGGTGTTTTTACGTACAAGGACTGGCACGAGGTGAAGCATCTCAAGGAACTGATTGAGCTTGGCAGGCAGAATCCCGATCCCGGACTGCTGAAAGCAAGGATGGATTCTGTCAAAACCGACGATATCGCCACCATTATTTATACGTCGGGCACTACCGGTAATCCCAAAGGGGTGATGCTCAGCCACGCCAACATTATCTCCAACTTCACCGGCGTCTCCTATATTCCTCCTTTCGGGGAGGACCATAAGGCGCTCAGCTATCTTCCGCTCTGCCATATCTATGAAAGAATGATGAACTACCTTTATCATTACCTGGGAATCTCAGTCTATTATGCCGAAAGCATTGGTACGATCACCGAAAACATGAAGGAGATCCGTCCGGAGATCCTGACGACCGTTCCCAGGTTGCTGGAAAAGATCTATGACAAGCTCTTTGCGGCAGGTCATAAGCTGAAAGGATTCAAGAGGATGATTTTCTGGTGGGCCATGCACCTCGGTCTCCGGTATGAGCTTAAAGGCGCCAACGGATGGTTTTACGAATTCAAAAGAAGGTTGTACGATAAGCTGGTCTATGTCAAGTGGCGCGAAGTCATGGGGGGCAGGATCAGTATCATCGTTTCCGGTGGCGCTGCCATGCAACCGAGGCTGGGACGGCTCTTTACCTGCGCCGGTATCAACATTCTGGAGGGTTACGGCCTTACCGAGACCTCGCCGGTGATCGCCGTCAGCGATTTCTCCGAACATGGCATCAAGTTCGGAACGGTCGGTCCCGTGCTGAGGGGAACCACAGTGAAAATCGCCGACGACGGGGAGATCTGCTGCAAAGGTCCCGGCGTCATGATAGGATATTACAAAGCGCCGGAGATGACAAGGGAGGTGATCGACGAAGAGGGATGGTTCCATACCGGCGACCTCGGCCACATAGAGCCAGAAGGACAGCTGAAGATCACCGGAAGGAAAAAGGAGCTGTTCAAGACCTCCTTCGGGAAATATGTAAGTCCCCAGCCAATTGAAGATCTCTTCAAGGAGTCGCTCTTTATTGACCAGATCATGGTGGTGGGAGAGAATCAGAAATTTGCCGGCGCCCTGATCGTCCCCGATTTCAATTTCCTGAAGTCATATTGTACCCTCAAGGAGATCCCCTGTACCACCAATGAGGAGATCGTCAGGAACGATCGCATCCGCAAGCGCATCCAGGTGGAGATCACACGGATCAACAAGCAGCTTGGAGAGGCCGAAAAGGTCAAGACATGGGATCTGATCGATCATGAATGGACACTGGAATCGGGCGATATCACACCGACCCTTAAGCTGAAGCGTCTCTATCTCGGCAAAAAGTACGAGGCAGAGATCCGGAGATTGTTTGAGTAGACCGTCACCGTTGGGCGTTCAGAACAATCCCAGACGGTAGGCCCAGGCTCCAATGATCTCCCTGACGGCA
>CAYWHQ010000407.1:0-3077 GCA_964457665.1 uncultured Prolixibacteraceae bacterium
TTGTCGTATCATAGGTTGAAAAAACGATGACCCCTCCATTAAAATCGCTCAGAAAAACCTTTCCATCTTCTCCAACATCAATGCCCGTGCTTCCGAAAAGGTTCACCCATCCACCGGTGCCCCTGCCCTGTGCCACCAGAATTGCCCCCGATGATTCAGTGATCCGGTATGCTTTAAGACCATAAAACTTATCCGCGATGTATGCGATGCCGTTCCTGAAAGCAACAGCCTGCGGAAACAGCTGCCAGTCGAGTTCTCTCCCCATTTCCACCAGCACATCCTGGTCGATATAATACCAGGCAAACCAGAACATTCCACAAGTCACTACAACCTTCAAACCCTCCTTCGCGAGACCAGAAATTTCGGCAGGAGCTCTAACTGTATCAATCAGCAGGAGTTGGTCATCCATGACCTTGTACATAGCCAGGTAGAAAAGGTTTCCATACTTCTTTCCGCAGAAAAGAGTGTCGTGACTGATAAAGATACTATTAATATCACTGTTGGTACTGTCGATGGCCAGGATTGGATAGCCGGTCAACGAATCGTAAGGGTTGATCAGAGCGACCTGCCGCAGGGGAAAGAGGATATCGGATAGCCCTGCAATAACTCTCTTCCCGAGGTTTGTCTGTACCGCACGGATAGTCTCCATGGTGCCTTTGTTCAGGTTCCCGGCCGGCGCCGGAGATCCCCCGGCAAACCAGGGCTTCAGATTGAAAATCTCAGATGTGGTAAGCACGATCAGCGTATCATCTATGAAAGCTACATCCGTTACAAATTGAGTAAAGATATGCAGCAAGACCGGGTCATTCATATACCCGTTGTGAAACAGGAGACTGTCGATTTCATAAGCCACAAGTCCATACCCTCGCATACAAGCCCAAAGGGTATCACCCCGGACATATGCCCTCTGACACCAGCCGCCGGTCTCGAGGAACCCAAGGGTATCCTCTGGCTGGAGCTGGGATACATCACTGATCAGAACACCCAGCCATTCCGAGGACATTGCCAGGTAGGGAGTTCCTCTCATCAGGGCGACATCAAAATGCCAGAGTCCCGGACGAATATCGGCCAGGTGAACCATCGGACTGCCAGGGAGGCCCGAAGCATCCAGCACCGGGACCACCGGCTGAAAAAGATTGTTAAGCCCGGCGGTAGTCGATAAAAACAACGTGTCGTTCCGGGAATCCATGTTGTTGATATTGGCCTGCGCAAATCCGATAATCCCAGGAACACTGAAGCTGTCGATGGCATTGATAAATGCGCCTTCCCATTGTAAAGCAAAAAAATAGCTTTTCGTGAATAGCAGGTTCTGCGGCCCGGCGCAAAGGTATATGATGCTGTCGCTGAGGTCGGCGAATTGAATATCCTGCAGATCCCAGGCATTGTTGCTCTGCCACATGGCTACCGGAACCGAAAGAAAATCATGTTGATACACGGATACAGTTCCTTTGGGAATTCCCTGGGCCCCGACGGCCATGTAATTACCCTTACGTGCTACGCAAAAGGAACCGTCAGGTCCGAAGGTGGCAAGATGGATAAAGTGTCCGGAGGGATCGTATTTCAACACCCTTACTCGTTTTCCATCGGCAATGTAAAGGGTGTCGCTGGTCCGCCAGAGATCATAGGCTGCAGAATCGCCACTGATCTCATAGTGGGCAAGGGGTGTCAGGGTGTCAGAAGTGGCGTCGAGCGCCCAGACACCATCGTGTGTGGCCGCAACGAACAGGATGTTGCCGTAAAGATCTGTTTCGTTGACAATGCCGAGTAGTGGACGCCTGGCCACGACGTGAAAGTTGGATGTGTCCGACATGTCATAAACCCAGATACTCGTACCACAACCGACAAACAACCGCTGTGAGCTGCTGTCATAGTTCACATGATATCCGGCTCCACCGGGAGTTTGTCCGATGCGTTCAAGCTGACTTACCTGACCGGTGGACTTTCCAACGGAAACAGTAAGAAACAAAAAAAGAAGTACCACTCTGTTCATGGTACTTCAAAGGTAGGTTAAATCCAGCTGAAAGTCAACGCTGAGGCAAGGATTTCTGATTTGGCGGAGAATCAGAGCGGCTTCACCGGCACACAGATATCCACCTTGATCTTTTCTCCTTCTTTCGGCTCTTCGGGGTACTTCTCAAAGCAGGGGCCGTCGTCGGGCTGGTATCCGCTTTGCGGGAGCCAGGTGCCATAGAGCCAGTCCCAGGCCTCGCCGAACTCCTGGCTGTCGACTTCAAACCTGCCAACCGCGTAGGTTCCCGCGGTGATCTCCATTTTTCCGATCTTCCCGTCGACCTTTGTCTCCGGCGGCACTGTCAGGCACATGCTGAGCCGAAGTTTATCGGGTTCCGTCACCTTGGGATCGTCGTGATACACCACCAGCAACTGCATGTCGGGCTGTGCCAGCAATCCCCGCGGGCCTGCCCAGCGGCAAAGCTCTCCGGTAAGGTTCTGAAAAAGTTTTTCGTTGCCCTGGTAAGGGCCGGTGTGGCGCAGGTAGGCCACGGTCATCTTCGGAAGTTGTTTCACCTCCATGCTTTTGTTCAGTCTCATGGTTGTCCTCCATTTAACGGTTTTTGTTTCACGGCAAAAATACATGGAGGAGGCCGCCCCGGCTTCTCCCGGGTTGCTGATCGTTTGACTGTGGTTGCTATCCGTTTGCCGGTTCTTGCCCGGCTCCCGGGTCATCCTCTCCGTTTTACAGCAATCGCCACTGCGCCAGACCGTTGGAGAGACTCCGAAGAACTGCCGGAATGTCCGGGAAAAGATTGAAAGCCCTGAAAAGCCGCACTGAAAAGCTACTTCGCCAATGGTCATACGCCGGTTATTGACCAGCAGGGTTGCGGCTTTTTCGACCCTCAGCCGGGTCAGGAACTGAAACGGGGTTTCGCCGGTCATCGCCGTAAATATCCGGTGGAAATGAAACCGGGAGAAGTTCGCCACCGAAGCCAGGTCTTCCAGCGTATGTGTCTCTCCAAGGCTGGCCTCAATGTAGTCCATAACCCGGTTGATGCGGGAGAGGTATTCAGGATTCATCATTTATAATCCGTAATTTTTAATTTTTACTTTCATTTCTCCCC
>CAYWHQ010000408.1:0-3053 GCA_964457665.1 uncultured Prolixibacteraceae bacterium
GTAAACCAGCGTAATTCCTGCCCCTGCCGGTGATCCGGGAACGATTCTTATCTGGTTGACCTGATTACCGGCAACAGTCATCCCAATAGCGATGCCAATTGCCGATCCCATTATAACATCCGACATCCAGTGCCGGTTGGATATAATCCTTTCGGCCGCTACCAGTGTCGCTACGGAATAACACACCACCGGAACCCAAATGGTTTCGCTGTAGGATAATCCTATCACCGTAGCTACCGCAAAGGCTCCTGAGGTATGGCCCGACGGAAATGAGTTGTAACGAATCCGGCCAAATGGCCCTTCCCATCGCCATGGATCCGGAATTTCGCCCTGGTCGGGCCGGTGACGATGGGTTGCCTGTTTGACGATCTGGGTGATCACCTCAGTATAAACCCATGCCTCCACACTTCTCAATGCAACTTTCTGTATCTTCCTGTCACCACGCCACACACCGGCCCCATACATCGCCACCAGCGCAGGAATGGTATATAAACCGCTGCCGAAAGGCTCGATGAACCAACGAAAGGCTGATTCCACAATAACGGGTTTTTCCTTTGGTATCGACTGCTGAACAGAACCATCTGTAAAAAACGACAGGGTGGTAATCCCGGCAACTGCGATGGCGCCAATCCACTGATCCTCATTCCATCGGACAGGAAAAGTAACGATTTTTTTCGCATCATCAAGGCATGAATTCCAGAATTCCCTGTCCGGAAGGTATATGGCTGATGAATCTCTTCCGGCAGCGTTCTGCCCCACTATATGAAATCCCGGCCACAAAACAAGGAAAAGAAACAGAATAATTCCCTCACGGTTCATCATTCTTTGCCTCGTTCCAGTATTGATCCATCTCTTCCAGCGTCATCTCGTGCAAAATCCTGCCATGCTCTCCGGCACGCTTTTCCAGATGCATGAATCGTGACCTGAATTTCCGGTTCGTCCTCTCCAGTGCGTCCTCGGGATTGACGTCGATAAATCTGGCATAATTGATCAGTGCGAAGAACAGGTCGCCCAGCTCCTGTTCCTTCTTTCCGGGATCATTCCCATGGTCGACCTCCGCTCTCAGTTCACGCAGCTCTTCCATTACCTTTTCCCATACCTGCTCCGGACGTTCCCAGTCAAAACCTACCCCACTGGCCTTTTCCTGCATCCGGTAGGCTTTTACCATTGCCGGAAGCGAACCGGGAACTCCGGCCAGAACACTGCGGTTCCCCTTTTCCTTCAGCTTTATCTTCTCCCAGTTATCCCTTACCTCACGGGCATCCTTAACCACCACATTACCGAAAATGTGGGGGTGGCGATAAATCAGTTTCTGGACAATGCCGTCCAGTACGTCGCCAATATCAAATGCCTCTTTCTCAGAGGCGATCTTGGCATAAAAGACAAGATGCAGCATCAGGTCCCCCAGCTCCTTACGGATGGCTTCCATATTGCCTTCCATGATCGAGTCGGATAACTCATAGGTCTCCTCGATCGTAAGATGCCGCAAACTCTCAAGGGTCTGCTTCCTGTCCCAGGGGCACTTCTCCCTCAGTTCATCCATGATTTCCAACAGCCGCCCGAACAATTTCCCGAAATTCTCCATGGGAGTACTTTTTCGCAAAAGTAGGCAATTCATTCTAACTTTGTCCCGTTATCTCCTGTCATGATGGATAAATGGAGCATTCGTCATCTCTTTCGCAGCATTACATTGATCACCCTGATAATGACGGTGCTTTTGGCCACTTCAGTCCCCGCCAGGGCACAGTTTCAGCATAAACTGTTTACCTCCAACATGATGGTGGAAGGAAAAATCCATTATGGATTTCTGTATGCCCATCACCTTACACTGGAGATCTTCAACGCACACTTCCCGGCCTTTGAGCTTTCAATTTCGCAGCAGACATATGGTAAACATAAATGGGAAAGAGCTTTCGGCTACCCGGTAACCGGTGCATCTCTTTTTTATTCCGATCTGGGCAATGATCCCATGCTGGGGCAGGCTATAGCCCTGATGCCTTTCATCCATTTTCCGCTGGTCCGGTCAAGAGATCTTTCGTTCGGATTCAGGTTTGCCCTGGGCGTCGGTTACCTTACCAAAAGGTTCGACCGGATCGAAAATTACAAAAACCTGGCCATAGGCAGCCACTTTAATGCCGCTGTCAACCTCATGTTCGAACTCCGGTACCGGATCAGTTACTCTCTCACTGCGACCGGTGGCATAAGCCTGCAGCACTTTTCAAATGGTTCACTCAAACTGCCGAACTACGGGATCAATGCCCCTCTGATCAACCTGGGCCTTGCTTATCGGCCGGTGAAAAAGAACAAACTGATCGGCGATCGTTTCTTTCCACCTGTCGAACCCTTCGAAATTATACCCAAAAGGTCTTTCGAGATCAGTTTTGGATTCGCCTTCGGATTCAAGGATATGTCGGCCATCTATGGCACCAGTTACTTCGTTACCCACCTCTATGAGAACACTCTGCTTACATTAAGCAGAAAAAGCAAGGCAGGTCTGGGATTCGACCTTTCCTTCGACCCCTCTCAGCTGAAGCTACTGGAGATGAACGGCGATACGGTCGAAAACCGGTTCAGCATAGTCCGCCCGGGGATTAACATTGCCTACGAGCTGGTCCTTGGAAAACTGGGATTCCTGGCCAACCTCGGATACTACCTGGGTGGGAGGGAAAAGAGCAATGGCCCCCTTTATGAAAAATTTGCCCTGCAATATAACTTCTCCCGAAACTTCTTTGCCCATGTGTTTCTGAAAGTCCACTGGGGGCGTGCTGATTATATCGGATGGGGATTGGGGTATAAATTTGATGTATATTATGCCAGAAAAAAAACACACTGATGTGAAGATAGCATTGTGGGCAGTAGTGCTGATGAGCCTCTGTTTCCTGTTCATCGCCTGTACCAAGGAGGGAGGAAAATGTCTCTCATCTTTCGGCCCGGTGGTTACCGAGACAAGAGACACGGAGGGATTCGACAGTATCGCAGTTTATGATTATGTTAATGTATTCCTGACACAGGATACTGTCGACAGGATATTGGTTGAGACTGGCCGGAATATC
>CAYWHQ010000409.1:0-3048 GCA_964457665.1 uncultured Prolixibacteraceae bacterium
GTTTGATTCCCCCTTACTGGTCGTTTACATTCCCGGAATTCCGGCCGGCGTTATAGTTCCATTCTCCGATCGCTGACCCATCAGTTCCTGTGCTTTTGCCCATGCTTTTTGCTGACGGAGGTTATAGTCATAACGGTCACCTATATTACCTATAAGTTCGGAACCTGATGTAATGGCTCTCTGGATCGAACTGGCCCCCGAAAAATCACTTATTCCTTGTCTGGCATCCGACCAGGCTCCCCTGAAATCGCCGGTGAACAGTTTGTATATTGCTGAGCCCATCAGCCCAAGACCTGAAACGATCGTCTTAATACGGTCAATAACGAAGGTCTTCAGGATCTCTCCAAAACCTTTGATAGTCTCCCACACAGTAAGCACAACCGCCCGGAAACCCTCAAATTTGTTCCAGGCGTAAACAATTCCTGCTGTCAATGCAGCAACTCCAAGAACAATCCAGCCAATGGGAGATGTCAAAAAAGCAGCGTTCAGCATTGTCTGTGCTTTAGTCCATGCCCAGGTGGATGCTGTCGCTATCCCATCCCAGATTACCTTCATTTTTTGTGTATCCGTCAGAAGGCTCACCAGCGGAGCAAAATCCGCGATGGTGCTCATTGTTTGCGTAAGCATCGAAATATACGGATACCCCGCTCCAATGAGTCCGTATATCCCGATTTTCAGATCATCCACCCTGGCTTGCATCCTGGCCATTTTCTCCGCGGTAGTCTCCATAATCACCGCTGCCTGTTCATTGGCCGTGTTGGTTCCGATGATCGCTCCGGTGTAATCCTGCATCAACTCCCTGCCGGAGATCAGAGCCATGGCCGCGTTCTGGTTCTCCTTGCCGAACATCTTTGTCATCAATGCCGAGTCACCGAGTACTTTCTTCAACGGATCCAGCCGCTGGGCCAGCGAAAGGCTTTTATCCGACATGACTCCTATGTCGACACCGGCAGCTGTCAGCGCGTCCCTGGTATCTTTTGGCAGGAACCGGCCCTCTGCTAAGGTGGCCAGTACGTTTCGCAGGGCAACGCCCCCCTCGGATCCTTTTTTACCGGCTTTGTCCAGTACCTGAATCGCGGCATTGGTTTCCTCGAAAGAGACTCCGGCCATTTTAGCAGCCATACCAGCATTTTCCAACGCTGCCTTGATGGCAGGAAGTTCAGCGGATCCCACCTTAGCTGCTGCAGCCATCACATTCATCATTTCGGCCATTTTCCCGGAAGCGGCAACCGGATCGTTAGTTGAAACCTGGAATTGATTCATGGCCGTGGTGAGAACCTCGGTAGCTGAAACTGCATCGCCTCCCATCAGTTTTGAAAGGGTCGCCACGCTGTTACCCATGGCTGCAAGCGCCTCAGGCGACCTTGCTATTTCCGGTGTAAGCTGCGAAAGTATCAGCTTGTATGCTTCTACCCCCTGTGCGGCAGATCCTCCAAATGTTTTGGCAGCTTTACGGGCATAACCTTCTATTTCATTCAGTTTTTCACCGGTCACTCCTGTGATTGCCGACAAATCAGCCATAGAGCTATTAAGCTTCAGCCCGGGTTGCGCCATTTCACCGAATGCCGATGCCACGCCGTCGATGGCGCGTTTTACAGCTTCGAGTTTTATAAATGCGGCGCCAAACTTTTCACACACCTGCTGCGAGCGAGATATGCTTTTTTGTAGTTTTGCAGAGGAGTCAACAATACCATCGATAACGGTATTCCCATTGCTGTCGAATCTTAACGTGTATTCAATGGTTTTGCTCATCTGTTCTGCGATCTGCTTTTTTGTGGTTACCGGTTTCGGGATGGTAACCAGGATTTATTATGATGGTTTTGACAGGTCAAAAAAAACCAACGAGGTTATCTCAGTCATTGTTGGCATGATGGTTACCGCGCTGGTTTTGTATGCAGGTGTCTGACCTCTTTTCATTTCAGGTAATCATTTTCCTGCTTCCATTTTTCTGATCCATTCCAGTTCTCTTAATCTCTGTGCCCACTCTTCGTCGTTCAGGCTGTCGGGGTCTATGTGCAAGTAGTATCTCAGTTCACTATTGATGATCCGGATCCACTGGCAGTCATCAACCCCGGCAGCCTCTATAAGTTTACCAGTTCGGCTTCCTTCACCTGGATAATGTCACCCAGGCGGGCTCCTGCCGCAATAAACAGATCATCATCCGTTTTTATCGCTTCGCTGCCTCCCACGAAGCAATTATTGAGGATCGCCTCGTTAAACTTCAGGGGATCTGTTTTCCCGGCGGTGGATGCATATCCGAGAATCTTGCGGTCGGGTTTGCGCAGATAACAGATGTGTCCGTCCACGATAATGGCAAACAGCTGGCTATATTTACTTTTCCACTCCTTAATCTGTTCACGGGTAGCTTCGCCGATCAACTTCTCTTTAGGCATAATCTTCAGGGTTTTTGGTTTTCAATTCTCAGGCAGATGAACGGCAGGGTGACCTCCATGAATTTATCGCCTTGTTTCATCTCCTTGGCATCTTCGGTAAACTCCAGACCGCGGATCTTATCCGTGATCAGGGTATCGCCGTTGGAAGGGTTTCCATAGGACACAATGGCATCGAGACGAAGGCCGAGAACCGAACCACCTCCAAGCTGACGGAGTGTCTCCAGCTCGCTCTGAAGCATGGTGACCTCTCCCTCGTAACTTTTATTACCCTTCTGGATGTGCAGCGGCTCATTGCCCTTGCCATAAACCAGCTCCTTCTCATGCTTTGAGCTGTACTTGATCCCCCGGAAACCGGTCACCGACCGGCCACCCAGTTCAAGATTCAGATCCGCGAATTCGTATTGCCTTGAATCGAACATTTCAGCAGGTTTTAAATATTGATGAACTTCTGTTATTTCTTCTTGTAAAGCCAGCCTTTTACCCGGATCGTGCCGGTGGCATAATGCGCCACGGCAAACCGGTAGTAAGGCAAAGTCAAAGGATTAGCGATGTTCCATATCATCCCGGCGTCGGTAGTACTGAACCGGCAGGTGGAAAAAGCTGTGGGTGATGCAGCGGAAGTCGAAATGATATTCGAATAACCCGTTGCCCCAAG
>CAYWHQ010000410.1:0-3037 GCA_964457665.1 uncultured Prolixibacteraceae bacterium
GACCCTTGACAAGCTGGCCAACGCAGGGCTCAGGTACAACCAGTTTCACACGACTTCATTGTCAGCTCCCACGCAGGTGGCGTTGCTCACCGGGTACCCTACAGTCTATGGGTGAAAATCTGGTAAACATGAGGAGTTTTTTAGCGGGAGTTTTTCTTCTGACGATCAGTCAGGTGGCGCTTGCCCGCGGAATGTACCCGGGCGAGAAGCAATATCTTTGCGACTCCATTACCCGTATTTATGTCTGGACCTACATGGTGAACGATACCATGTACCGCTTCGACACCAGGATCATGGAGGAGGTTACCGCCAGACTCCGTCAGAAAGGGTACCCCGTCATGCAGGTTTTCTATCCTTCAGGCCAATACCCGGACCCATCGGCGTGGGTTAAAGCCCTGACCAAGGAACTTGCTCCGCATGAGGCCCTGCTGGTCTTTCCGGTAAAACTGATATCCGACAGTCTGGTGGAGAAATCGGGGTTCGGCCGCAACCGGCAAACCATCGTCGACCCTTCAGGATCGGCCCTTCATACCCGTGAAACAACACGGTTTACCGATCAGACCGATACCCTCGTGATACTTTCCGGCGAGGCCACCCTCTACCTGCCCCGCCATAAGGAACCCGTGTATCAAAAGCGCCATACCCTGAACCGTCCGGATGCCATGGTACTTGCACGCTATTGTCTGTCGGGAATCCCGAAAAGCAGACATCCGGCGGCTTTGAAATACATTGAGAAACCAATCAATAAAGGCAAAGCGACCATGGAGATCGCACCGCTGGCCGGGTTCATGTTCGGTGCCTCGAGGAGGGTTGACCAGGGATCCCCCGAATCGATCAGTTATCAGTCGGGAACTGCACGTTTTGCTCCAAATTTTCAATATGGTATCAGCCTTTCGTTCAGTCTGACCAATTCGCTTGATCTGGCGCTCTCCTTCCGCAGGGAGGTCACCACGGACAGCCTTCCTATGCAGTTTTACATCAACTACCTGATGATCGGAGCCGGATATACGTTCCAGCTGCAACAACCGGTCAAACCCTATATAGGTTTTTCACTCGGAGCTGCTAACCTCACCCCTTCCAACCACTATTACCGCGATGTGTGGTATCTTGCGCTGGGGGTGCAGGCCGGCGCCAGATATTATAACAATAAATGGCTTGGTCTGCGGTTGCAAGGTGATCTTTTTTACCAGCTGAACCCGGCCCATGCCCCATTCCTCTACAGTATGCAAACTGCCGGAAAAGGAGTTGATGCCCTCTCCGCCATGGTTCAGGCCGGCATTACCGCAGGGGTTATTTTCAGGTTTTGAGTGGCGGAGTGGCGGAATGGCGGAATGGCGGAATGGCGGAGTGGAGGAGTGGTTGTATCTTTGTTAAGATAATTTTTTTATGGGAAACACCTTAATGTACTCTATCGGGCGGCTGAAGGAGGAGAAACCCCTGCTGCTTATCATGATCGCAGCGCTTTTCTTCAGGCTTATCGCTGCGGTCTTCTCAAAGGGATGGGGCATGCTCGACGACCATTTCATTGTGATCGAATCGGCTCAGTCGTGGGTCGACGGATATGATTACAACGACTGGCTGCCGGGAAGCCGGTTTAATACTGGTCCGTCGGGGCATAATTTCTTCTATCCCGGGATCCATTTTCTCCTGTTCTCCCTATTTCGTTTTACAGGGCTGGAAGATCCACAGACCAAGATGCTCATTGTCAGACTGATTCATGCACTGTTTTCGCTGGTAACCGTCTGGCTTGGCTACCGGATCACGGAACAGGCCGGTGGCAAAAAGGCTGCAGGGATAGCCGGGATACTTCTGGCCTTGTATTGGTTCATGCCCTTCATGAGCGTCAGAAACCTGGTGGAGATGGCCAACGTTCCATTCCTGATGATGGGATTCTGGCTGATGCTCAGGCCACAGGCAACCCGGAGGGTTTTTCTCTCTTTCCTGTTGGCAGGTATCTGCTTCGGTTTTGCCTTCAATATCCGTCCCCAGACCGGTTTGATTGCCTTCGGGGCAGGCGCTGTCCTGCTGATGCGGAGAGAATGGAGTCCGGTTTTGTCGCTCACGCTGGGAGCCCTGCTGGTGGTTGCCCTGGTGCAGGGAGGGATCGACTGGTTCATCTGGGGATATCCTTTTGCTGAGATTCTCGGGTATATCAACGTCTGTCTCACCGAACGCAACGATTACCTTACCATGCCTTGGTATAATTTTCTTCTGGTGCTTTCAGGCATGCTGATCCCCCCGGTAAGTCTTTTCCTGTTTTTCGGTTTCCTGCGAAGCTGGAAAAAATACCTGATCATCTTTTTGCCAGCCGTGCTTTTCCTGGTTTTCCACTCCTGGTTTCCCAACAAGCAGGAGCGGTTCATCCTGCCCATGATCCCTTTATTCATTATGACCGGCGCCATCGGATGGCAGTCATTCGTGGAACAATCCGGATTCTGGAAGGTAAGAAGAAACCTTTTACGGGCATCCTGGATCTTTTTCTGGATCGTCAATTCCATCCTGCTGATCGCCTTCTCGTTTACCTACTCTAAAAAAGCCAGGGTTGAGACGATGGTTTACCTTTCGAAATATCCCGACGTTACCTGCTACATGACCCTGGATGCCGGCTCAAGCCCGGAGCTGATGCCCAGGTTTTACATCAACCAGTGGCCGAAAAGCCTGAACGACGGAACCGACAACCAGTTTCCCGACACGCTGCTGGCCCGTGCCCTGCGGCTGCCGGAAGAGAAGTGGCCCAGGTTCATCCTCTTCACCGGCGATAAGGATATCCAACCGATGATTGATAAAGCCAGGATCGCATTTCCCGGACTGGTTTACGAAACCACCATCGAGCCCGGCAATATGGATAAGTTTATCCACTGGCTGAATCCCATCAATAAAAACCGGCAGGTGATCATCTACCGGAATCGTGCCTTTTACCCGGAAGGGAGGTAAGGAAATTAAATATTTATGAAAATATAAAAAGTTAACTTTATATATTTTAATTGCAGTTCCGGTTTGGAAGGCCGGACCTTGGACTCCCGCAGGCGGGCGATGT
>CAYWHQ010000411.1:0-3034 GCA_964457665.1 uncultured Prolixibacteraceae bacterium
ATTTCTGCAATCGTTGCTCAGTCATTTATATATTTTTAAAAAACAGAATATCAATTACATAAAGAAGCGTGTTGAAAAATACAACATCCGTTGAAAAAATCAACATCTGTTGAAGATACTCAATAACAATACAATAGCATATAATTGTACGTTTACTGTTGAAAATGTAAACATTTTCTTAGTTAAAAAAAACAACACACATTATGTAATAACTTCATATACAGGTACATAAAACGTGATTGTGCGCCCTGGTACGTGTTTTGTTAACCATCCATTAAAGGTTACAAAAGAGGTACCATAATCCACACAGTCATGAAAACAACAGTTTCAATTCTGACCATCCTGCTGATTGGCCTGACAATCATGGTTAATGCGGGAAACAGATCCGCCGACGAGCCTGGTGCGCTGACCGGATCATTGAAGATCATCAGCACTCCGGAATTAAGTGTAATAGCCACCCAGTGGGCCGATGAGTTCAGGAAAATCCATCGTGAAGCAGAAATTCAGGTAATTTTCAGGGATCACTATACCCCCGAACCGGTATCTTCCGGAGATGTCGTGCAGATCGTCACCGGGAATGATCTTTCAGGAGCGACGGGGCAGGATTTTCGGGCCGTTGTTGCCCGCGATATCGTCGTTCCGGTTATCAGCAACCATTCTCCATGGTCAGCGATGCTGGCAAACCGAGGCATCAACCGTGAAGCGATGGCTATAGTGTTAAGCGGGGAGTCTTCTGAATGGGGCGCAATCCTTGGAACCAGCGGCCACATTCCGGTTAACCTGTACCTTGCCAATGATATCCACATCGAAACAGCGGTAGCACGTTTTATTGGTCAAAAGATCGATACCCGGTTATTTAAGAGGATGGATCCGAAGGAAATGATTACTGCCCTTTCAAAAGATCCTAATGGTATCGGATTTATAAGGTTTGTCGACATCGTTTCTCCCGATAAAAAAACGTTTGCCCGTGATATCCATATCGTACCCTTCGACAGGAACGGGAACGGCCGGTTGGATTACATGGAGAATATTTATGACGACCCGGATAGCTTCTTACGTGGAGTATGGATCGGAAAGTATCCCAAATCATTGTCTGGAGAGATATTTGCAGTGATGCCGGTAAGGCCCGGGGAGGGCCTTCCGGTGGCTTTCATGCAATGGGCACTTTCCGGCGGGCAGGATCTGCTGGGTAATGCGGACCTCTGCGACCTTCTTCCCGGTGAAAAACATACCCGAATCAATATGGTGAATGCTGCTGCGATTGAACCAGTTTCTGCTACAGGCACTTACAAAGGACTGATGTGGATCGCCATCATCCTGGTTGTTATGATCGTTACTTCCTGGGGACTCTACAGATTGTATTCACGGGAAAACAGAAATGCTTATGTGGACGGAAAGGGAGTTTTAAGGACCTCTAACCTGGATGAAACCGGTGTGGACCTGCCGGGTGGTCTTATGTACGACAAAAGCCATACATGGGCTTTTATGGAATCCAGCGGACTGGTTAGGGTAGGGATCGACGACTTTATCCTTCATGTCACAGGAACGATCACCCGAATCGAGATGAAAGACCCAGGTGAAACGATCAAAAAAGGAGATACGCTGTGTAAAATCAGCCAGCATGGCAAACAGCTCCGGCTGTACGCACCTGTTTCAGGAGTTATAAAAGCAAGGAATCCGTTGCTTTCAGGCGATGCCTCTCTGATAAACAGGTTTCCTTACACGCAGGGGTGGATCTATGAGGTAGAACCTGCCAACTGGCTAAGAGAGATCGGATTCATGCAAATGGCCATGAAATACCGTGAATGGATCAGAACCGAGTTTGCCAGGCTCCGCGATTTTATTGCTTCGGCCACCAGGATGCATCCCGCCGGTTCCCATGCCATGGTACTACAGGATGGCGGGACAGTGGTTGATCACCTTCTCGAAGGAATGGATCCGGAAATCTGGGAGGATTTTCAGTCGAACTTTTTGGATACCAACAGATAATGAAATACTAAAACCAAAACCAAAACCAAAACCAAAACAGCATCTTCTATGAGCATTAACCGACGAGGGTTTTTCCGGGTGCTTGGAGCCACAGGTGCCGCACTGGCGCTGGGACGGGAACTCCAGGCAGCTCCGAACTGGAACAATAAGATCGAATTCAGAGGTATGTTATACGATTCGGCCCGCTGTAAAGGCTGTCACGGATGCGAATTTGACTGTGCCGATGCAAACGGGCTTCCTGCTCCTGTTCTGCCCCAGGAAAGGGGACCTGTGGTAAAGACCAGTGTAACCATGCGTACCGTGGTCAATGAGTACCAGACATCAAAAGGGGTTGTTTACGTCAAGGTGCAGTGCATGCATTGCAATGAACCTGCCTGCGTATCCGCCTGCCTGACAAATGCCATGCATAAGACAAAAGCGGGACCGGTAGTATGGGATGGCGACAAATGTATGGGTTGCCGCTACTGTATGGTCTCCTGCCCCTTCGATGTCCCCAAATTCGAATACCACAGTCCGAATCCCAGGATCGAAAAGTGTGACATGTGCTTCAACCGTCTGAAAACCGGCGAGATCCCGGCATGCGCATACAACTGTCCGAATGAGGCTCTGACCTATGGAACCCGGCGTGAACTGATCCGGGAAGCCCGCAAGCGTATCGTTCAGAATCCGGGAACCTACGTGGATTATATTTATGGAGAGGATGAAGCAGGAGGCACCTGCTGGATGTATCTCTCTCCCGTACCCTTCCAGGAAATCGGCATGAAATCAAACCTCCACAAAGCCTCTTACCCGGCGCTGACCAAAGGATTCCTCTATAGTGTGCCTACCATCTTTGTGCTTTTCCCCGCATTATTGACCGGGATCTATCATGCAACTAAAAAGGAAATCTCAAAAGAGGAGTAATCCCTATGGAACAAACAACTACTATACCCATGGAAAGAACGGAAGAATCTGCATGGAAATTCTTCCTCCGCGAACTGAAACCGAGAGGGAAATGGCTGACACCCTTTAATATTATCTCTATCCCGGTCATCATTGCCGGACT
>CAYWHQ010000412.1:0-3028 GCA_964457665.1 uncultured Prolixibacteraceae bacterium
GCGTACTGCCCCTCCACAGTGGTCGAAATGCAGGTGGGTCAGAATTACATGGGTCACATCCTCAGTGTTTATTCCGTGCACAGCCAGCGACTTATCAAGGGTATCCTCTCCATTCAGGTAGTAATTGGAAAAAAACTTTTCCGACTGCTTGTCACCAATCCCGCAGTCAACCAGAATTTTCCTGCTATCGTCCACGATCAGCAGGCAGCGCATCGACCAGTTACATAGATTATTTTCATCGCAGGGGTAAAGTTTACTCCACATCACTTTCGGCACCACTCCGAACATCGCCCCTCCATCCAGCTTTAAATTTCCGGTATTTATAGCAAATAACTCCATCTTCTGATTTATAATTCGCAAATTAAACCTGGGAAACTCTAATGGTATTCCATTACTTCCATCTCCCCTTTCAACACCCGGTCGGCATTGGCTGCCATCGCCTGAATCTCATTATCGCCGGGATAAACGACAATTTTTGCCATCTTGCCTACATGATCGCGGATATAGCCGACCACCCTGGCAGAGTGTGCGATATCGCCGGTCAGCAGGATGGCATCTGCCTCTCCGCAAAGAACAGCAAACATCTCTCCGATACATTTTGAAACCTGGTATGCCATGGCATTCATGATCAGTTCCGCTTTTTTATCCCCTTCCAGGATCCTGTTTTCAATTAACGTCAGGTTGGTCGTCCCCAGATGAGCCTTGATTCCTCCGCAGTGGGTCAGCAAGCACATAATATCTGCCTTGGTCCGTTCCCCGGAAATACAAAGATCCACTACATCCCCGATGGGGAGAGAACCGCTCCGGATCATGGAGAAGGGTCCGTCTCCTTCAAAACCCTGATTAACATCGATCACCCTTCCCTTACGGTGGGCCCCCACTGTTGTACCATTGCCCATGTGTGCAACGATCAGGTTCAGATCTTCATATCTGACGCTCTGGCTCTCGGCATAAAGTTTTGCAATCGCCTTCTGATTAAGGGCATGAAAAATCGACCGCCGTTCCATGCCCGGGGCTCCGGTAATCCGGGCAACATCTTCCATCTCATCCACTACGGTCATTTCGGCAACCATTGCTTTTGATCCGGGAATCTCCGCGGCTACGGCATCGGCCAGCAATCCGGCAATATTGATGATATCGATCCCGATAGGACTATGCTGGAGGTCGTGTTTGAGGGCCTCATTGATTCCGTAAACCCCTGAATTGACCGGCTTGACCAGTCCCCCTCTCGAAATGACAGCTTTTACCCCGCTCAGATCAAATTCGTTGCTTTTCAACTCTCTGATGACGATATCACGCCGAAAAACCACCTGATTATAAACAGAGTCAAATTGCATCAACTCCTCCGATGAATGCATCCGGGTATTGATGTACAGCAGTTTCTGGTTTTGATAGGCCGCGATGGTTGTCATCTTGTCTTTCGGATTGACAACCAGGATATTGAATTGCATATGAATATTATTTGTGTTACATATTTCTGCGATACTGACCCCCCACGTCAAAGAGACATCCGGTGATCTGGCCGATGGAACAAACCTTTGTAGCCTCCATCAGGCTTTCAAAGATATTCATATTTTTAGTCGCTGCGTGTCTTAATCCCGTGAGCGCCATTTGTGATTCTTCAAGCCAGGTTTGATGCAATGCGGCAAGCATACTGATCTGATATTGTTTCTCTTCATCGGTCGACCGGATCACCTCCCCCGGAAGAATCGTTGGAGACCCTTTGCTCGAAATAAATGTATTTACACCCATAATGGGAAGCTTTCCGCTGTTTTTAAGACTTTCATAATAAAGTGATTCCTCCTGGATTTTGCTACGCTGGTACATGGTCTCCATGGCACCAAGCACGCCACCCCTTTCCGAGATTCTTTCAAATTCAAGTAAAACAGCCTCCTCAACAAGTTCAGTGAGTTCCTCAACGATAAACGATCCCTGAAGGGGATTCTCGTTTTTTGCCAGTCCGAGCTCATGATTGATAATCATCTGGATAGCACCCTACAGTGCTGCTCAGGTGAATCTCATACCTAATCCCGGTTTTGAGGATCAGCATAGTATTGGTGTTTGCTGGCCAGATACCACTCAATTGGGTATGTGGCCTAATTCATGGATTTACCCAACATCCGCTACGGTAGCCTACTGCTATGTAGGAAACTGCTATCCCCAATCGGGAGTTCCTCAAAATCTCTATGGGAATCAGATCCCCAAAGAGGGATTAGCATATATGTTTTTTTCGGTTGCTTCTGACACAACCTGGGATTTTTGGAGGGCATATATACAGGCGAAGCTTATTCAACCTCTTGAAGTTGGACACAATTACTGCTTCAGTGTATATGTTTCCCAATCAGATTCGTCCGCAAGAGCGACTGATGATTTTGGGGCTTACTTTTCTGATACTGCGGTACATCTGGTTGGTTATGAAAATCTACCATTCAATCCTCAGGTTCAAAATGAACAAGAAAGATACCTTGATAGCAAGGAAGATTGGATGCTAGTCAGTGGTTCTTTTATTGCAAGCGGAGGCGAAGAATACGTGACTATTGGAAATTTCCTCGACAGCACAAATACTACCTGGATTTTTACACCTCCCTATGGGCAGCAAAATTTTGGCTGGTTATGGACTGCTGCGTATTATGTCGACATGGTCTCTCTCTACGACTGCACCGGCTTTTCGTACAATGCAGATGCCGGTGAGGATGTGATCCTATGTCAAGGTGAAAGCACTACATTGGGTTCGGATGATGATTTAAACAGGAGATACTTGTGGACACCGTCCGATGGCTTGGATGACCCCAATAAGGCCAGACCTGTGGCAACACCACTGCAAACCACCACTTATATTCTCAGTGTTGTGGATGAGTACGTGCAGCAGACTTATGATACGGTGACGATTTATGTAGATTCAACCTGTGGGGGATTTCCCGTATTTATTTCAAATGTATTTTCACCCAACGGGGATGGTGTGAACGATATCGTGTACGTGCGTAGCAATAGCATCAGTGAAATGATTTTCCGCATATATAATCGCTGG
>CAYWHQ010000413.1:0-3024 GCA_964457665.1 uncultured Prolixibacteraceae bacterium
AAAAGATTCAAACCTGTATCCACGGAGATGATCATCGCGAGACCGGCGCCCAGCGGAACGCCTCCAATAAACACCTGTCCGTAAACCTGGTTGAAAATGTTGGTGTCGCCTAACTGTATGGTCTGCCCGGTTGAATAGGTACAGTTCATCGAATCGTTAGTGGTGGTTGTCAGTGTCACATAATACATGCCGGGGTTGGCGTAGTTATGTGTTACAGAAGCCCCGGTTCCCGACTGCCCGTCTCCGAAATTCCAGGCAAAGGTTGCAGGTTGCTGGTTAACCATGTATCCGGAAAAATCTACCTGCAGGTTATTCTGCTGATAAGTGAAATAACTTGAACAATCGATGTTGTTGGTCACAAAGACTGTCTGACACCAGGTACTCGTCACACCCTGGCACTGGATTGTCAGACAGACATAATAGGTTCCGGGTTGCGCATAGGTGTACGTCGGGTTCTGTTGTGCGGATGTTCCCACACTATCGCCAAAATCCCAAAACCAGCTGACAGGCGATCCCAGGGAGAGATCGAGGAATTGTACCTCGTATCCGCTACCGGATGTGGAATCCTGGTAATAGGTGTATTGTGCAATACAGTTATTTCCGCCGCTCACTACCAAGGTGTGGCATGTCATGTCGTAACAGGTGCTGTCGTTGCTCTGTATGGTAAGACAAACCGTGTAGGTCCCGGAAGAGGAGAACTCGTGAACCGGATTTTCAAGCGTGGAGTTGTTGCCGGATCCTGACGCTGGATCGCCAAAATCCCAAAAGTAACTCACTGCACTGCCAGATGTCTGGGAGGAATCAAAGAACCAAAACTTAAAGGAGTTCAGACTGTCGGGGACCTGGATGAAATCAGCCGAGCACGGGGCTGGCGAATTATGGCAGATGCTGAAATTCTTTGTGAAACTGGTATTGCCGCTCGCGTAGTTACAGGTATCGGTGTGTGCAACATTATTGCAGTCGTATACGGTAACGTTAATAATCCCGTAGCTGTTGCCTGTGGTAAAAGAATCAGTGAAATACCCGCTGCTGTTGGTATATACCACGTTGTAATAGGCAAAACCTGACGATGAATCTGAATGGATGGTGACCGGATGGGACGGAATCGGATTTCCGTTGGAGATGTTGCTGATGCTTCCTGAAATGGTTACCGATAACTGGGCCATTGCAGGGATCAGCAAACAAAGGAAGAGTGCGGTGGTGATGATACGGTTCATGGTTGTAAATTTTATGGTTATTGTTAATTGCAAACCGGTTTCGTAAAATTATAACACCCGGAAATCGAAAGGTTGCTCCGATGCATTACAGTTTAATGCCTATTGCTCCGCGAATCCCGATCGACCAGGGTTTTGTTCGAATTTCAGATTTTTCATAAACGGAATTGAAGTAATATCTGATCTCTGGTTCGAAGCTCAGTGAAAACCGTTTCTTAACCAGGAAGGAGAGGTTGACTCCTCCAACGATCTGCCAGTTCATTCCGATACGCTCAGGGGTAATGTTGTTGGTCCACAAAATACGGTCCCTTCCGTGATCGTAGGCCGGGGTCAGGTTTTTGGTGCACAGGAGCAGCGACATGACAGGACCCGCCCGCAGACCTGCACTGAAGAAACCGCCCCTGTAGAGATCATAGCCGAGTATCAGCGGTATCTGAAGATAAAGGTATTCTTTTATGATACTGTATTCGTAAAGATGAACCGCAGTGTCGTACAGGTCGGTGGGAGTGAAATAATGGGTCGGAATCAGGTGATAATGCCGTTCGTCCCAGGCAAAAGTGATGGAGTCCAAAATCTTATACGTTCCGACGTACTTTTGTGTCGTCAGCGCGTTTTCATTTGATCCGCGGGTAATGGATAATCCTGCGCCGGTGCGGATGGAATAGGGCCCGAAGGAGAATTCGGTTTCCACTCCGAAGTTGTTAATAAATTTATTCCCGTCAATGGTGCCCGACATCCACTCAGGCATATAATATACGCCCGGAGTTATATGAAATCTGCTGTGGGACGCCCGCCCGCCTTTCCCTGTTAAGTTATTCTTCAACAGATTGGCTGGCCTGATCCCGGTGGAAATAATGTTTGTCTCGTATACCGGAATAAACATGCAGGATATCGACTCCATGGATGAAATTGTTTCGGCCTCCCGGCTTGGAGCACTTGCTTGCAAGGAAGGTTCGGGGCTCGCAGAAACGATCTGCTTCTGAAGGGTTGAAGCCTGCTCCGGTTCAGTAATGTGTTCGCTATATAAAGCTGTTTTAATATCCGGAACAGGTGCTGAAGCGGGCAGAGGCCCGCTCCTTTTCTGGATCATAGCACCTTCATTGATCGTTTCTCCTCCCCGAAAGAGAAGTATAATTCCTGCGGTGATCATACCCGATGTAAGCAGCAACACCCCGGCTGCCAACCATCTTTTCCGGAGCCTGGTACGGTTGGATCTCCTGATCCAGTCCTCCATGAGGAGCTCTTTACGCTCCTTCCGGGGACTGACCCTCATCTGTTTCAGCGATTCCCTGAAAAGGTTATCGATGGAATTCTCGGGCATCGGCATATTGATACGCTTTATTTTTTTCATTCAGCAAACTTCTGAGCATCGACCGCGCTTTGGATAACTGGGATTTGGAGGTGCCCTCGCTAATCCCAAGTTCCCGGGCAATCTCCCGGTGCGACCATGACTCCAGCACGTAAAGATTGAATACCGTCCGGTATCCCTGTGGTAACCGGCACAACAACTCCATCAGCATCTCGTTTGAAAAATGTGATGTTCCAGGCATCTCTTCCGAAGCATGTTCTCTTTCCTCCTGGGGCGCTACCTCGTGAATCTGGTCGAGGGAAATGATCCTGCGTTCCTTCGAATGATCTCTGAGATAATTGAGTGCCGTGTTGATCATGATTCTTTTCATCCATGATCCGGTTGATCCGGGATGGTTGTCGCGGAAACGGCCGAGATGGGTAAATATCTTTATAAACCCTTCATGTAAAACATCTTCCGCATCTTCAATGTTGCCGCAATACCTCAGGCATATCGCCAGCA
>CAYWHQ010000414.1:0-3022 GCA_964457665.1 uncultured Prolixibacteraceae bacterium
CGAATCTTTCAACCCTTCGTTCACAAAATAGGAGAAATAGGTAAAGTCAGGACCAGCATCCCATGCAAAATAAGCATAGGGCCGGATCCACCCCAGTCCGTCCTCAGTTGAATAATAGGCAAAGTCCTGCACCGTAGGATTGAACAGATCCTTGCTCCAGCGAAAAGGTTTATAACCGACACCCAGCTGTGATAACAGCGTCGCTGCAATATCATGCTGGTTACCCATCTTTGACCATAGCTTTCCACGAAATTCAGGTTTGATGGCAGGCCCCAGAAAGAGTAACGGTATACGGTGGTACTCCCTCGATTGCGGGTGCCAGTTCCGGTATGAGTTATGACTGTGATCAGCCACTATAATAAATAATGTGCTATCATACCAGGCTTTCTTTCCTACTTCCTTGAAAAACTCTCCGAGACAATGATCCGTATAGTAGGCCGCATTGATGTATTCCCGTTCATTATCTCCCCAAAGCAGCGGTTTCTCAAAGGGCTGATCCCAGGGTGAATGAGTGCTCAGGGTAAAGAGTACCGCAAAAAAAGGCTGATCGTATTGATCCAGATCGCTGTTCAGAAAACCGAGGGTGAACTGATCATGAATACCTAGTTTTCCCTGCGGCAGATCATTCGGGAAATCATATATCTCCTTGATCCTGTCAAATCCGTTAAAGAAGATATAACTCTTGATATTCCCGTAAATCAGCTGGCCACCGAAATAGAAGCCGGAGCTGTAACCCAAAGGTTTCAACATGCTGACCAGACTGGGGAGCCTGCTGTACTTATCCGGCTGTACGGTTATGGAGGAGACGGGATGAGCCGGGAAACCGGAGAAAATGGATGCCATCCCCTGCTCCGAACGTGAACCGGATGCATAGATCTGGTCGAAAAGGATACCATCACGCTCCAGCTGCCTGAATTCAGGTGTGATCCCCGGTTCACCGCCCAGCGACTCAATCAGATCGGCTGACCAGCTTTCGAGGATCAGCATAACGATATTGGGCCGGGAAACCTGCAGTATTCGCGTTACAGAATCAGAAGGTACCGCATAAAGGGATTTTATGATCTCAGCAGCTTTTTCCTCCTGCATGAAGAGGTAGGGATTTCTGCCGAAATTGGCAAGGTTCTCGAAAATGCTGATGTAGAAATTGAAGAAATTATTAACCGCAACCGTATTCATGATGTTATATCTTGAATAATAAGACTGGCTCTGGTTAATGGGGATTTGTTGTATCCCTCCCCGGAGAGCCACGAAAAGCAGCGGTGGGGTGAGAAGTGCAAAGGCAAGGGAGGCTGCCACATTACGCTTTACATGAACAAGTTTTCTGAAAAACAGCCTGTGATATATAAACGCAGCCACGGCACACAGAAGCAAAAAGAGAAAGATCAACAGAAAGAAGGTGGAGGTATCGGCAGAATTATAAATCTCGTCGGGGCGGCTCAGGTATTTGATAACCTTGAAGTTGAGTTTGGTTTTCCATTCACCGTAGATACCCATCTCACCTATTCCGGAGAGAATGTAAACACAGGTGACCAGCAGGGTATAGACCTGCGTAATCCGGTTTAACCAAGCCGGGGACAGGAAACTTTGAAGGAGCATAACCAGAAAGGGAATCACCATGAGATAACTTGCCGTGGCAAGATCCAGGCGGAAGGAAAACACGAAAACCTTAAGGACTTCCGTCCATGCGATCCCTTCGATCCTGATCAAACCGGAATAATAGAGGATGAAAGCTATCCGGACAAGATTGAAAAGCACTAACCAGTATAAAAGCTGCAATATAAAAGCTGAAAGGATCTTCTTCATAGAGAAAAATTCACTGCAAAAATAATCCGATCAGCCGAAGCGGCAAAATCATTAATTTTGCAGAATATAAGGCTGTTTCAGCATGGATATATCCCAACGTATCAGTTTGCTCAAAGAGACCATTCCTGCGGGGGTGACCCTGGTTGCTGTATCAAAAAACCATTCGCCGGCCATGATCCTTGAAGCTTATGAAAGCGGGCACAGGGATTTCGGAGAAAACAGGGCGCAGGAGTTGCTCGCCAAGTGTAAATCTTTACCTGAGGATATTAACTGGCATTTCATCGGTCATCTGCAACGGAATAAGGTAAAGGATATCGTGCCGGTGGTGCATATGATCCATTCTGTCGAAAGCCTGAGGTTGTTTTCGGAGATTGAAAATGAGGCCAGCCATGTAAAACGCGTCGTGCAGTGTCTTCTTCAGTTCCATATTGCGCGGGAAGAGACAAAATTCGGGCTCGATCTTGAAGAGGCTGTTTCCATTCTTGAATCGGATATATATAAAGCTGCCACACATGCCCGCATTGCCGGGGTAATGGGAATGGCTACCTATACCGATGATATAAACCGTATACGGGAGGAGTTCTCAAACCTTTATTCTATATTTTCACTTCTCAGGAAGCAATTCTTCAGGAATGAGGAGAGTTTTAGGGAACTGTCAATGGGCATGTCAGGTGATTACGGGATTGCCCTTGAGGAAGGCAGCACGATACTCCGGATCGGAAGCCTGATCTTCGGAGAAAGATGACAGTAGTGATACGATAAAAAACCATACAGAAATGGCAAAAAACCTTATATCCTTTCTTCTGATGACGCTGTGTCAGGCATTTGCACAGGGGCAACAACCTGTGATGTATTATCAGCACCTGACGGGAACAATTGATCCGAATACCAGCATGATTCTGGATCTGGTAAGGATCACCGACAGTCTTTACGGAACAGCCACTTTTTATACAGAGAAAAGCCAGGCTGGGCAAAAACGATCGTTTGAGCCTGCCCCCATTCATCTGAAGGGAAGGATCAAAACCGACGGCTCTCTGGTGTTATTTTTAGTTGCCGGCGACAACAGGGAATTTTTCAGGGGTCGTATGATCAGTGAGAAAATGATCACCGGTACCGTTTTGCCCGCTGCTGAAAATAAAATACCCCTGATTTTGCAGGAGAATTATCCTGATGGATCCATCCCCCTTGTTGTTTACCATCTCGAGAACAAACTTGCATT
>CAYWHQ010000415.1:0-2995 GCA_964457665.1 uncultured Prolixibacteraceae bacterium
CTTCGACGGCAGAAATATCTATGAACACGCAGAGATCAAACGGATGGGCTTTGATTATTTCTGCATCGGAATTGACACTTCACGCTGAACAACGCCAACATGATCAGAAAAAAGATCCTTGTGACAGGGGGCGCAGGATTCCTGGGATCCCATCTGTGTGAAAGGCTGCTCAAAGAAGGAAATGAGGTTGTATGCCTGGATAATTTCTTTACCGGGCAGAAACAGAACGTGGTACACCTTCTGGGAAATCCCTACTTTGAGCTCATCCGGCACGACGTTACCATGCCTTTTTATATTGAGGTGGACGAAATTTACAACCTGGCCTGCCCGGCCTCGCCGATCCATTATCAGTATAATGCCATCAAAACGGTTAAAACATCCGTCATGGGGGCCATTAACATGCTCGGGCTTGCAAAACGGATTAAGGCCAGAATCCTCCAGGCCTCCACCAGCGAGGTGTACGGTGACCCGGAAATACATCCTCAGACAGAGGACTATTGGGGACATGTCAACCCGATAGGACCGAGATCCTGCTACGACGAGGGGAAGCGCATCGCCGAAACCCTTTTCGTCAATTACCACAAACAAAACAAGGTCAGGATCAAAATCATCCGCATCTTTAATACTTACGGCCCCAGGATGCATCCGAACGACGGCCGGGTGGTATCCAATTTCATTGTTCAGGCCCTCAGGGGGGAGGATATCACAATATACGGGGACGGTACACAAACCAGGAGCTTCTGTTATGTCGACGACCTGCTGGAAGGAATGATCAGACTCATGAATTCAGGAGAAGAGTTTACAGGGCCGGTGAATGTCGGAAATCCCGGAGAATTTACCATGCTCGAGCTTGCCGGGAAAGTATTGAAACTCACCGGATCCCGCTCAAGGATCATACATCATCCGTTACCTGCTGATGATCCGATGCAGCGACGTCCGGATATCACCCTGGCACAAAAGGAACTTGGCTGGCAACCGGTCGTCGCCCTGGAGGAAGGGCTGATCCGAACCATTGAGTATTTCCGGAAAGTATTGTAAACTGTTGGTATGAAGATTCTCGTAACCGGCTCAAAAGGCCAGATGGGCAACGATTTCCAATCCATTGCCGCGGAGTATCCGGGATTCTCATTCCTCTTCACCGATATTGAGGAGCTTGATATCACCGATCAGCATGCTATCAGGAACTACCTGCATCTGCATCAACCGGATGCGGTTGTAAACTGCGCCGCCTATACTGCGGTTGACAAGGCGGAATCGGAACCCGAAAAAGCCATGCTGATCAATAGTGAGGCACCGGGCTGGCTTTCCGATGCCGCTTCCGGCATCCGGGCGCTGTTCATCCATATCTCCACGGACTATATTTACGGAGGTAAGAGCTACCGGCCCTATGTAGAAGAGGATCCGGCCTCGCCCGTATCAGTTTACGCAAAATCGAAATACGACGGCGAGTCAGCTGTTCAGAAACATGCCAGCCGCGCGGTCATCATCCGGACATCATGGCTCTACTCCTCCTTCGGCCACAATTTCGTCAAAACCATCCGGAAATACGCAACCGAAAGAGACGAACTCAGAGTGGTTTTTGATCAGGTCGGCACACCTACCTGGTCGAGAGACCTCTGCCATGCCATCCTGCGAATCATTCCGAAAATTCAGGATCTTTCCGGCGTTGAAGTATATCATTATTCCAATGAAGGAGTTTGCAGCTGGTACGACTTTGCACGGGCCATCGTCGACCTTTCGGGTATATCCTGCAGGATCACTCCCATCGAAACGGTCGAGTACCCGCTGCCTGCCACCCGTCCTTTCTACAGTGTCCTGAATAAAAATAAAATTAAACGACGTTTTCACATGACCATTCCCGACTGGAGAGACAGTCTGGAAGAATGTCTGAAATTGATGTAACCATAATTTTGTTCTAACGATGGAGCGTGAAATACTGCAAAGAGCCGAAGCCTGGCTGGGGAGTAGTTTCGATGAAGAAACCCGCAAACAGGTCAGGGAGATGATCGACCACAATCCGGCCGAACTTACCGATTCTTTTTACCGTAACCTTGAGTTCGGAACCGGTGGCCTCAGAGGTGTCATGGGCCCCGGAACAAACCGAATGAACCGCTATACGGTGGGCATGGCCACCCAGGGACTCGCCAACTACCTCCTCAGGATGTTCCCGGAAAAAGAGATCAAAACGGTCATTGCACACGATAGTCGTAACAACAGCAGGTTCTTCGCCGGAGTGACGGCCAGCGTCTTCGCTGCCAACGGATTTACCGTTTATCTTTTCGACGATCTCAGACCTACCCCTGAACTTTCATTTGCCATCAGGCACCTTGGCTGCCAGAGTGGGGTGATGATCACTGCCTCCCACAATCCCAGGGAGTATAATGGTTACAAGGCATACTGGGACGACGGCGCCCAGTTCATCGCCCCACATGATGTCAACGTTATCCGTGAGGTGGAGAAGATCACAACCGTCGATGAGGTCAAATGGTCGGGAGGTAGCGGAAAAATTATTCCAACCGGCAGGGAGATCGATGAACTCTACCTGGAAAAAGTACGGAAACTATCCCTGTCTCCCGAGGTCGTCCGGCAACAGAAATCGCTCCGCATCATCTATACCCCGCTCCATGGAACCGGCGCGGTGCTGGTACCTGAAATCCTAAGGGAAATCGGTTTTGAGAATGTCACCATGGTCCCGGAACAGATGGTTCCTGACGGTGATTTTCCGACCGTTCATTCTCCGAATCCCGAAGAGAAGAGTGCATTGGACATGGCCATCAGACTTGCCGAAAAGGAAGGCGCCGACCTGGTGATGGCCACCGACCCCGATGCCGACAGGGTAGGCATCGCGGTGCGAAATCATCAGAACCAGATGGTGCTGCTCAACGGGAACCAGACAGCTGCCATTCTTTATTATTATGTGCTCACCCGCTGGAACGAGATGAAACGCCTCACGGGAAAAGAATTCATGGTCAAAACCATTGTTACCACTGCCCTG
>CAYWHQ010000416.1:0-2990 GCA_964457665.1 uncultured Prolixibacteraceae bacterium
TTGTTCAAAAAACTGAAACGGCTTAACCTTTGAATTGATATCCTGTGCGCATTGCTCATGGTTTTCCAGAACCTGCTCAAGCGAATAGCTGTCAAATTGTTGTCCGGTTTCAATTTGTAAAAACTCCCTGAACGATAATCCCTGCATCCGGTAAACCACTGCCCTGCGGCTCAAATCAGCCTTGCCCTTTAAAATATCAAGTATTGACGATCCGGTGAAAACTATCTGCAGACCAGGAAAACGATCGTAAATGTTTTTAAGTTCCTGCGACCAGTTTGTATACTTGTGTATCTCATCAATAAAAAGAAATTTGCCACCGGTCTTCTCGAATTCTTCGGCTAACTGAACAAGGTTATCGTAAGGGAAAGCAATGTCATCCAGATTGATATACAAGCAGGAACGATCCTTGCCATGTGCCTCCCTGATGTGTTGAAGCAAGAGGGTGGTTTTGCCCACCCCCCTGGCGCCTTTGATGCCAATCAGCCGCTCACCCCAGTGAATCCGGTCATGTAAATTGCTTCTGAAACGGGTCTTCAACTGGTCTGTTGCTTTTCGATGCTTTGTAAATAACTGTTCTAACATAAGTTATGTTATTTATTATGCAAAGATAATAAAAAATACATAATTATATTAAGTATAGTTAATAATTATGCAAATTAAACTCACTAATCACTAATCACCATCTTTGCTTATCTGAAAAAGCTGAATGAAAATACTCGCTCTTAAATTAATAATATTAGCGGTCACAAATCATGTAACAGACTTCTTACAGCGTAAAGCGGGAGAACCCGGATTTTGTCGTATTGCCCGAAGTTTTCCAGGGAAAACCGTGTTCCCCGGCTGATCTTCTTTTCCTGCATAAAAATCCGCAGGCTCTGCATTTTACCCTGCAAACCCGATTTTACCTCAATCGGAATGATTTGATGATGCTTTTGAACAAGATAATCCACCTCGGCAGTGCTGCCTCTTTTCTCCCTGTGCCAGTAAAAAAGTTGCGGCCGGGTATTAACCGCCTGGTTTTTCATGATCTCTGTGCCCGCAAATTGTTCGGCAAGGCTTCCTTTATTAACAGATGAGAAATCCTTTTCAACCAGGTAGGCCGAAAGTTCCAGACCAAGAATGCGTTGAAAAATGCCATGGTCGAAGAGAATGACCTTGAAGTTTTTTTGATTTACTTCGGCTCCCAGCGGGATTCCGTTGGCAGACGAATGCTGTACACGATAGACCAGGCCCGACATTTCCAGTAATTCAAGCGCTTCTTTTGTCCGGGGATGGTTCGATGATTCGGAAGCCTTTGAAATATTGAACTTCTTTCCGGCCTGGGATACGGTATATCGGAATACTTCTTTTAATCTTGATACCGGCACTCTTTTCTTATATTTGGCAAAATCAACCTCATAGCCACTGATCAGCCGGTCGAGAATTTGCTGAACCTGAAGGTAGTCCCGTTTCCCGGCAAATGAATCAACAACCTCCGGAAGCCCGCCAAGCACAAAAAAAATCCGGAGATAATCCAGTAGTTTTTCATGAAAGGGAGATGGCAAAGGCGTATCGGACCCGTGGCTGGTTTTGAAATTGTACAAGCTTTCTTCTCCCATACCAAGCAGAAATTCATCGAAGGAGAGTGGAAACATGAAGAGATGGTCTATCCGCCCTACCCCGAAGGAGGGAAGTTCCTGCAAAGCAAACTCAAGCAGGGAACCCGCCGCGATCACATGCAATCCGGCCCGTTTCTCATAAAAAAAACGCAATGCAGCAATAGCCTTTGGGCAAGCCTGAATTTCATCCAGAAAGAGAAGCGTCTGACCATCCTGAACAGGTACGTTGTAGTAAGCTGATAAGTTCATGCATATTTCGGCAGGGTTCAGATCCTTCGCAAAAAAAGTGTGAACCGATTGATCAGATTCAAAATTTACCTCAAGGTAAAAGGGGAAGCTTTTCGCCAACTGCCTGACGGAATAGGTCTTTCCCACCTGTCTTGCCCCTCTGATCAGCAATGGCTTTCTGTCAGATCTCTCTTTCCATTTCAGCAAATCATGGTCAATAAAGCGCCTCATTTTTAATGAAGTTTAAAAATATCAGGGCAAATATAAGTAATTATATTAAAAATATCGGGGCGACGCGACGCGTCGCCCCAACTGATCACTAATCACTAATCACTAATCACTAATCACAACCTTTGCTTATCTGAAAAATCTGCGCGTTCAATCTTTCACGCAGCGTACGCTCAGGCCATAGGTCTGGGTATTGTAAAACCTGCCGATCTCATTCTGGTAGCAGGTAACGCGCCTGTTCCAGGCATTTGCGCCGCTGGGTTCGGTGCTCCACCAGTAGGCATAGGTTGTCAGATCCAAATAGGCGGGGGCAGAGGTGCGAACGCCTGCGGGAAGTGCCGTAAACCCAACCGCGTCAGAACCGTTCCATCCGTTGTACCACCCATACGTGCTTCTCAGCTTGTACCCTATGTCGGTTCCATTCCAGGCGTAAACCGTGCAATTTACCGTGGGATCCACAAAGGTAGTCATGGTGCACCATTCGGCTTCGCTAGGAATGTGCCATCCCGGCGGACATATTCCCTGCACAGGGTTGCCGGAAGCATATTGCATCATTTCGTTCCAGGTATATAAACCGCCATATGTATCGCAATTTGAAGCATTATCATTATAGCAAAACTTCTCAATTATCTGATTATTGGCGGGTGTGCCTGTTATCATCGTCCCGATATTCAGATTTTCCGACATCCAGCACTGACCTGCAATCTGCACGGTGCCGTAGGATTGGCCGCCATACATCAGATCCATACCGCAAACAAAGTAGGAACTGGGATAGATCGGATTGCTGTTTTTCCGGATGTTCAGCCAGTAGGAGCCATTGAACATATAAATGTCCACTGAGTCAGAGTTAAAGACCAATAAACCGACAGCAGGATCCGATATCTGGTCCATCTCCTGGGTTGTCATCCGGGGAATCAGCAAACCTTTGTTGTTGCT
>CAYWHQ010000417.1:0-2978 GCA_964457665.1 uncultured Prolixibacteraceae bacterium
GATCTGATCATCGACTACAAAACAGAAGGCTTTGTTGATGATATCCTGAACAGATACTATCATTACAGAAATCTTGTTCCCGAATAATTTATCGATGATCCTTCAGGAAAATTTCACAAGTCTCCCGGATGGACTGCTGCACTGGAATGAAAGTATAATTCAGCCGCTGCTTTATCTTTTCATTACTGTAAGTATATACCTGACTGGCACTGACAGCCATTTCACGGGTTACTGAGGGCTTTCCCCCGGCGAAAAGACTTCTGATTGCTTCTGCCCTCCAGGCGATCCCGCTAAGCCATGGCGGCACGTTCACCGAAGGAGCCGGCTTCCCAAGACACTGTGCAATCCATCCAAAAATTTCCTGATAGGTCCGGTTTTCTGACGACACAATAAAACGTTCACCTGAAACAGATGATTCCATCAGACGGATCATGGTTTGTGAAACATCCCTGACATCCACGAATCCATTCATTCCGGTAGTATAGTATTTCAGACCTTCCCAAACGAGAGAAAAGAAACCGGAATTCCCGTCTCCCCAAAAACCCGGACCGAGAATAACTGAGGGATTCACAATCACTCCGTTCAATCCTTCGGCCATTCCCCTCCATACCTCCCTTTCAGCACCATATTTACTGACGGAATAGACAGAGTTCTTCCGGGAGGTTTTCCAATGGGTCTCTTCATCCGAAAGTCCATTGTTATCAGCACGGCCCAGTGTAGCGACGGAACTTACGTAAATGAATTTTTCAATCTGGCGCTCCAGCGCCAGATCTACCAGATCAGCGGTACCCTCCACATTCACCCTGAGCATGGCCTTGTGGTCGGATGGATAAAACGATACCACAGCCCCTGCATGATAAACCTGTGAAATACCCGCCATCGCCTCTGTCATGGCCCCGTGGTCCATCAGGTCAGCCTTTACCCATTGTACGCGCCTGAGAAGTTCACTGTGCCCGGAAGCATAATAGGAGAATACTTTGCTGACATGGTCACGCTTTTCTTCATTCCGGTAAATGGCACGTACCTCCTTGCCGGTACTGACCAGGTCGAAAATCAGATGAGAACCCAAAAGTCCTGTTCCACCCGTTACAAGAATCATTTTTTTTTCGCAAAAGTAGACCAAATGCCTGATTATATCCTCTTTTTTCTGACCTTTGCACAAACCAATCAAAATTCATCCGTTATGACGAAAAGAATCCTTCCTTTCATGGTAATGCTCATGATCATTGCCCTTGCCTGTAACCAGACCAGTGAAAATACCTCCGAAACACAGGCCGCAGATACTGTCCTTCTTACTGTTTTCTCTTTCGACACAGCAGCCGGTAATTATGTTGAACAACCTGTATGGATTGAAGGTACAGTATACCACACATGTAAACACGGCGGTAAACGCATGTTTCTGGTGGACGGATCTGACAGCATCATGGTACAGGTTACCACTGGACCTGCCATTGCCAAATTTGACGAAAGTCTCGTGGGCAGCCGTATCAAAGTACTTGGTATTCTAAAGGAAGAGAGAATCGATGATAAATATCTGAACGAATGGGAAGCCGAGGTAAAAGAGCCAAAAGCTGAAGAGGGAACTGGATTACACACCGGGGAAAAAGGACATGAGGATCATTCTGCAGAAGACAAACTCGCACAGATCAGTGCATTGAGAGAAGAACTGAAACAAAGTGGAAAGCCTCATCTCTCCTATTATTCTATCGAAGCGATCTCATTCACCGAGATTAAATAAATATGCAGCGGAAAACGTTGCGGCGCTGGAATAATGCCATTCACCGCGACCTGGGGTATTTCTTTTTTGGCATGACCCTGATTTATGCCATTTCAGGGATCATACTGAACCATTTCAAATCAGGCGACTTTCTTCATCCTGATTATTCCCGTCAAAAATCATCGTTCACCGCTCCTGTTCCAACTGAAGGGGTAGTGGATAAAGCCTACGTCCTGGATGTGCTGGACAGAATCAATGAACGGGACGACTATAAAAGCTTTGTAACCGGAAAAGGCTATGTTCAGATCTTCATCACCAACGGCACGGTTTACATCGACCTTCTGACCGGGAATGCCGAAATGGAAAAGAAAAAACCACGGTACCTGATCCGTGAATTCAACCTGCTACACTATAACAACATCAAAAAATTCTATACCTGGTATTCAGATATCTATGCTGCTGCGATGATTATTCTTGCAGTGACAGGTCTATTCATTCTCAGGGGAAAGAATGGCATAACACGGAGAGGTGCCTGGCTTACCGCCATAGGCATTATCATCCCGGCGGTCATTATCATCCTTTACGCCTGAAAAGACGCTCCTAATATCTTTTTCCCGGATAACCACCTCTGCGTTCATCCCGGTAACCACCGCCTGGTTTTTTGTCGGTTTTGGGCCGGGCAATTGACACGGATATCACTTTTCCGTCAAAATCAGCGCCATTGAGTTCCTGGATGGCTTTCTCTGCTTCGGCATCTTCCTTCATCTCAACAAAACCAAATCCTCTGGATTTTCCGGAGAAATTGTCCTTGATCACCTTGGCAGAGATCACTTCACCATATTCTGCAAAAGCCTGATTCAGATCGTCATCATTGACCCTGAAACTTAAATTCGCCACAAATAATTTCTTCATAATCAAACATTAATAAATTTAATAATTAAACCCTTTACATGGTTGTGAGTTTCTAAGAGTGAAGAAAACCAAGGACGAAACGACTGCGTGGAGCGATGCGACTTTAAGGCTTGCTTTGCGGATCCCGAATACTCATTAGCCGGTGCAAAGGTAACGTTATTTTCTGTTACCCGTATAAAAACCTTTTGATTTTCTGCGTGGCTGTCTTTTCAAAGGGCTCAGGTTGAATGACCACCAGCTGCAACTGCGAGAATTTATTCACCCGGTGATTAACATAATGCTTGAGTTCAACCCGTAATTCCTCGATCCTTTGCGCTGCGTATTCCCGTATTTCTGATCCCAGATGACT
>CAYWHQ010000418.1:0-2968 GCA_964457665.1 uncultured Prolixibacteraceae bacterium
ACTGAGCATGGCGAACAGAATGGCTTCAGATCCGCCTGTTGTCACGATCATCTCTTCCGGTGTGACATGAATGCCGTTCCTTTCGTAGTAGGTTGCAAGTTTTCGTCGGTAGGAGGGTATCCCGGCAGAATGACTATATTCAATTACCTTGATATCTATGTTCTTAAGCTTGTCAAGAACGTTGGAAGGAGTCTCGATATCGGGTTGACCGATATTGAGGTGGTACACGTGGATACCTCTCTTTTTCGCCTCGTCGGAAAAAGGTACAAGTTTGCGGATGGGAGACGGTGGACACTCCTTGCCGCGGATGGAAATGGCTGGCATATGTTTAAGATTACTATTTGCTTGCGGGGTTGCCTCCTGGTGCGGCAGGCTTTTCAGGCACTGCAGTGGTGGGTTTTGCAACAACGGTACCCTTTATCTGAAGCACTACGCGGTTTGTTTTCGCGTTGCTGTTGATGGTGACGGATTTGTTGATGGGTCCAATGCTGTTGGTATTGTAGGTGATTTTGATCACTTCGTTTTTGCCGGGAAGAATGGGTTCCTGCGGCCAGGTGGGCACGGTACATCCACAGGAAGAAATCGGCTTGGAAAGGATCAGGGGTTCTTTACCGGTGTTGGTGAAACGGAATTCACACGTACCGTCACCACCCTGTACAACCGTTCCATAGTCGTGTACAGTTTTATCAAAAGTAATCTCGGGTGCATTGGGATTCACTGCAGGTTGTGCAGGCTGCTGGGCCAGCAGCGCAATCGAACCGGGTAAGAGAAAGGCAAGGGTTAAGAACAGTTTTTTCATATTCACTGGATTTATACAATTAATGAAATGAACGTGCAAAGTTAATAATTTCTTATCTTAAGGATTACCTTTGCAAAAAAGAATCCTTATGCACCGGTATTGTTATTTCGTTATCATTCTGACAATCATGGCAGTACAGATTTCCTGCTCCAGGAATATCTCTTCTGCATCGCACCAACCCGAAAAGCAGCCTTCATTGACCATACCGGGTCCCGCCTGTATCATTTATAAAACCAGGGCAGATTACAGGAATAATGTGGCTGTTTCGCTTTCCGGCGACAGGAAAAAGATCACCTCATATCCGGGCGTGGAAGATATCCGCGGTCAGGGAGAGCAGGTTTTTCCCGTGGAACTGGCTTCAGGGTACCTGCTTGATAACCGGGGCATTGAACCGGGCGTGGCTTTTCTGCGATTGACCTACACCGAATATGCTGCACTCGCTAAAACACCAACTGCCGACTCCCTTTACTCCTGGATACTGGATGCGGATCCGCTCCTGGAGATGTGGTCGTGCGGCAGCCGTTCAGAGATGGGAAATTCACCGGAACACCTGTCGGAACGAATACGTTTATCGGATTTTTCCGGCATGAGGAGACTGAAATAGGTTTGTAAAAAAATGTCTTACCTTTGCACCCTTAAATCAGGATACTTTGAGCGAAACATTCAATAAAATAAAGGAGATCAATGGTTCGCAGCTCTATCAGATGTTCCTTGCCGGGGCCCGGCGAATCTATGAACATCAGAAGCAGTTGAACCGGATCAATGTCTTCCCGGTGGCAGATGCCGATACAGGAACCAACCTTGCCTCCACCATGCGGTCGATCATAGAGGCTTCCATTCCTACGGGCAACCCGAAGGAAACAGCCGTGGCAGTTGCCGATGCGGCGCTGAACGGAGCCAGGGGAAACTCAGGGATCATCTTTGCACAGTTTCTGTATGGCTTCAGCAACGAGATCCGTGACAATCAGACCATGGACATCCAGAGTTTCACGGAAAGCATGAAAAGAGCTGTTGTTTATGCCTATGATGCCATTGCCAACCCTGTTGAAGGGACCATTCTCACGGTGATCAAGGAGTGGGCCAATTACATGTACGCGCTGAAGGATCTGATCGATGACTTTATCCGCCTTATGGTGGAGGCCTACCAGAAAGCACTGGAGTCGCTGGCCGAAACAACCAACCAGCTTCAGGTGCTGGCCAGGGCCCATGTGGTCGACGCCGGGGCAAAAGGTTTCGTTGTGTGGCTCGAAGGAATCATGGACTTTCTGAAGCGGGGTGAATCGGCTACCACAGGCCCACTCCCGGTGGTTGTTGACGATATGGAGGATATTACCGAACTGCCGCATGATGCTATTACCTTCCGGTATTGCACCGAAGCGCTTCTCTCGGGAGAAAGGCTCGACAAGCACTATATCCGAGATTTTATCTGCAATACCGGCGATTCCATCGTGGTTGCAGGATCCGACAAAAAGGTCAGGGTGCATCTGCATACCGATTTTCCCGCAGAGGTGCTGTCGCAATTGAAGCAGTTCGGTGAGATTACCTACCAGAAGGTCGATGACATGGTCATGCAGAACGAAATCCTCTTTAACAGGAAATCACCGGTTGCCATTGTCACTGATTCCTCCTGCGACCTGCCCCGTCATCTTCTGGACCACCATCAGATACACGTGGTACCACTCAGTGTCCATTTCGGAAACAGCTATTTTCTCGACAGGGTGACCATCCAGCCGCCTCAGTTTTACATCATGCTGGAGAAGAGCGAAACAAATCCTACCTCATCCCAGCCCACCTCCAGGGACTTCGTCAATAAATACGAGTATCTTCAGACACGGTATGAGCACGTTATCGCAATGCACATTTCCGGTGTCATGAGCGGCACCTTTTCCAACAGCACCAAAGCCGCCTCCGATGTAGTCTCCAGAACCGGAGCCGACATCAGTGTCTATGATTCCCGTTCGCTGACAGGCGGTCTCGGCCTTGTGGTACTTCGCGCCGCACGCGCACTGGAGAACGGCATGGAGATCGAAGAGATACGGTCGCGTATGGCCGGATGGACGTCCAAATCCATTGTCAGGGTGACCGTTCCCACCCTCAAATACATCATTCGTTCTGGCAGGGTCAGCCCTTTTAAAAGCTTTGTGGCGCGTTTACTCGACCTGAAGCCGA
>CAYWHQ010000419.1:0-2966 GCA_964457665.1 uncultured Prolixibacteraceae bacterium
GATGTTCCGGTTAACTCCTGTCGTTGCAGTAACGCAAACACACCACCAGCATCCCCGGCGCAAACGCCTCAAACAATGCTTTTTGTGCTGTGCGTTTGCCCTGGATACAGTCCTGAATTATTTGTTCATCGACGGACATCAAAACTGACCATTAACATGACAACCGTATACCTTTCCCGGTTGCCTGAAAAAACCTATATATTCGGCATAAAGTTACTGGAAAACCTTAAATTTGCAGCTCTTTTTAAAATAGTTAACGAATTTCGGTATATTATGAGAAATATCTTCCCCGTTTTCATGATTCTGCTCCTGGCTTCAGGTTGTGATAACCATCAGGCCGACAAGCAATCACAACTGGAGAAGTTGCGGAAACAACAGGCCGAAATCCAGGCAGAAATAATACGCCTGGAGCAGGAGTTATTCCCGGAGGGAAGTTCTGATGCTGTTGTTGTTTCGGTCGATACCATCCGGAAAACCTCCTTTGAGCATTATATTGAAGTCCAGGGCAAGGTCGACGGCAGCGAAAATATTGGTGTAAGCCCCCGTCAGCCGGGGGTTGTCACTAAAATCCTGGTAAAAGAAGGAGATCCCGTCAGGAAAGGTCAATTACTGGCAGAGCTTGATGCTGAAGTACTCAAACAATCACTGGAAGAATTGAAATCACAGCTCGTTTTTTTAACCGACCTGTATGAACGTCAGAAAGCATTATGGGATCAAAAGATCGGTTCGGAGGTTCAGTTCCTGACAGCCAAAAACAACAAGGAATCCCTGGAGAAAAAACTAGCCACACTCGAAGATCAGATCAAAATGGCCAATATCACTTCACCCATTGACGGTACTGTTGAAGAGATCCCGATCAAAGTTGGGCAGATGGCCAATGCGGGATTCACTGCCTTCAGAATAGTGAATTTCTCCAAGGCAAAAGCAATGGCTGAAGTGGGAGAAGCCTACACATCCAAAATAAAAACGGGGGATCAGGTCAAAGTCTTTTTACCCGACATCGGTTGCGAACTGGAACAACGTGTAACTTTCGCAAGCCGTTACATCAATCCTGTCAACCGAACATTCACTGTTGAAGTTCAGTTGCCTCCCAGAGAGTCGTACAGGGCCAATATGATCTCTATCCTGCGTATCAAGGATTATTCTAATCCATCTACCATTGCCATCCCCCAGAATTATATCCAGACATCACGCAATGAAGGTCACTTTGTTTTTGTTGCCGAAATCGCAGATGGCAAACCCGTTGCCAGAAAGAGGTCCGTTATCCCGTTCATATCATACGATGGTCTGACTGAAATTGTAACCGGTCTTAACGATGGGGACCTGATCATCACGGCAGGGTATAAAGACCTTTATCATGGTCAGCCCATCAGCTTTTAATTTTCCCGGCAACCTATGAAAAAATCAGAAAAACAGCCAAAGATAAGAGAGTTCTTTGCGACAAGCTGGGCCATAGATAACCGTGCCAGCATCTATGTGCTGACTGTCATTATCACCATGCTGGGTCTTCTATCCTATCTTTCCATTCCGAAGGAACAGTTTCCCGAGATAGTCATTCCAACCATCATCGTTAACACCGTCTATCCGGGCACATCGCCTGAGGATATGGAAAACCTGGTGACCAGGCCCATTGAAAAACAGGTAAAATCCCTGGCAGATGTTAAGAAGGTAACCAGCAATTCAGTCCAGGATTTTTCGACCATCGTGGTGGAATTCAATCCCGGGCTGGAGGTTTCTGAGGCTAAGCAACGCGTCAGGGATGCAGTGGACAAATCGAAAAGCAACCTGCCCAATAACCTTCCCGATGATCCGGATATCAGGGAAGTGGACTTTTCCGAGATCCCTATCATGAATATTAATGTTTCCGGTGATTATGATCTTCAGCGGCTGAAGAAGTATGCGGAGGAAGCGCAGGATAGAATAGAATCTCTTCCGGGAATAACCCGAGTGGATATTGTTGGCGCCCTTGAAAGGGAGATTCAGGTTGACGTTGACATGTATAAAATGCAAGCTGCCAGTGTTACATTCAGTGACCTGGAAAGGGGAATCGCTTCAGAGAATGTGACCATCTCGGCCGGAACCATCACGAACTTCGGGATGAAGCGGACCATCAGGATTACCGGACAATTTTCGTCTGCCGATCAGATCAGGAATATCGTTATCCAGTCATCCAGCGGTGCAAAAATTTATATCAAAGAAATCGCTGATGTATTGGACTCTTTCAAGGAACAGGAAAGTTTTGCCCGTTTCAATGGCGAAAATGTCATCACCCTTAATGTTATAAAAAAAAGCGGAGCCAATCTCCTGGATGCCGCCGATGGAATCAAGAGCATCCTGGATGAACTGAAAAAAAGTTCCTATCCTCCTGATCTGAGTATTGAAATAACCGGGGATCAATCCCGTTTTACCCGGTCGACTCTTGAAGAACTCAATAACACGATCATTATCGGATTTATTCTTGTCACCCTGGTCCTTATGTTCTTCATGGGGCTGAACAACGCATTCTTTGTTGCCCTTTCCGTTCCGCTCTCCATTTTCGTGGCTTACCTGGTCTTCCCAGGGCTGGGATTCACCATGAACATGATCGTAATGTTTGGTTTCATTTTCGCATTGGGTATCATAGTGGACGACGCCATTGTGGTCATCGAAAATACACACAGAATTCACCGGAACACCCCGGATATTGTCAGTGCGGCCAAAATGGCTGCCGGCGAGGTATTCATTCCCATCCTTTCTGGTACACTGACCACCCTTGCGCCCTTTTTTCCGCTGGCCTTCTGGCCCGGCATCGTCGGAAAGTTCATGTACTACATGCCCGTTACGTTGATCCTGACACTCTTCGCCTCACTCTTCGTAGCCTATGTGATCAATCCGGTTTTTGCCGTCACCTTCATGAAACATGAATATGATCAGACAGAAAAACGCCTCAATCGTAAAAGGCTTATAGTCAGCTCTGCGGTTATGCT
>CAYWHQ010000420.1:0-2964 GCA_964457665.1 uncultured Prolixibacteraceae bacterium
CATCCATCCTGCTGCCGAAAGGGTCACACCCGCGTGAAATTCCTGCTGGGTAACCGCATAGGAAAAGGAGGTATCATAAACCATCCTGGGAAATTTCCATATATACATCTTTCCCCAGGAGGAATCGGCTATCGTCTCCAGATGGTCTTCGATGATCCCGTACTGGAAATACTTATGTTTTGTGAACTCAAGCCTTGTGTAGGCAAAGTCGGCCCGCATCCAGGGAAAGGGATTAATGGAAACCCCTCCGGAGATAATGGAGTTGTTTCCATACACATCAGCCTCCCCGTAGATACTGTCGGCCCCTGTCAGACCGGGATGCTCCTTCAGTTTGTTCAGGGTGCTGAAAGTATATCCTCCTTCAAGGAACAATGAAGGCATCAGGATTCTGACGGCACGGATCTTACCATCAGGTTCCTTCCGTTGTTGTTGTTTCAAAACCTTTGCCGCATCCACCGGCCGGTTGGAGAAGAGGTAGGCGAAATAGAGGTAATGGAGGGTAAGGGAATCGGAACTGTTGAATTGATGAGCTCTTTCAAGATGGAGGGAAGAAGGGATATACTTATTTTTTTTAAAGTAGGCTACTCCAAGCCGGAACCTCAGGTGAAAGTAGTCGATCTTACCCTTCAGCGCCTCTTTCCCGATCATAATGACGCTGTCCCATTGTTTCTCCAGGTAGAATTTCAGGGTCAGTTCCTCGGCGATACGGGAATTAATCTCTCTTGCCAACGCTGGCCGCAGGGCTGCTGTCACCTGCAGGAAGAGCACGATCATCAGCAGTCGCATCATGATTTTACAGCGGTTATCTCAAGCTGTCTCCGCGCCTCAGTCACTGTCCAACGTTCGATCCCCTCTCTGCCGCAGTAAAACTCGTACCGGATGGAACGGATGGTTTTTCCTGCAAAACGGAACCTGACCTCTGAACTCATGGTGATGCCGCTGCGGGTCAGCTCATCCTGCAGGTCCTTGTATTCAAGATCAAAGGTGGTCCGGGAAAAGATCACAAAGGGAGCCAGAAGATCCTGGAAAAGCATCACGATCCGTCTGTTGAATGTATGGAGCGGAAGGGTGTCATGAATCCTGAGCCCGGGGTAATATCCTGCAATGACCCGGTATCCGCCGAGGTAGTAATAAAACAGCAGGGACCGCTTATCCCCGTCGAAATGGGTGAAGTAATGCTGATGGTTCACGCAGCGAAACCATGCCTTTGACCCTGTTTTCAGGCAACAGAGGTATGTGTTGTTGAGGGCATCCGCCCTGACTTCCCACCTGACCAGGTAGGGGAGGGCGCTACTTTCTTTCACCTGAAAGGCAAATTCCTGGCCGGGTATGAAAAGCCAGGATTTTTCCAGCGACGGATTCGGCTCCACGTTGGATACGTTATCGTTTCCGGCTGGACGATCGGCAATGCAGAGATGATACCATCCCTTTTCTCTTCGTATATAATGGTCAAAAGGATAGTCCAGTGTCCGGGACCCAACAAACGGGGTGGCCTGCAGCTGGAAATGAACGTGCGGATATGGGGACCGTCCAGAATTGCCGCAGTGCGCAATGATGTCGCCCCTTTTTATATGGTCCCCTTTTTGTACCCGAAAACTCCCTTTACGAAGATGCGAAAGCTTGGAATAGAGATGTTCTCCATGCCGGATGATGATCGTGTTTCCCCAGTTGTGTTCAAGGTCGACCAGGCCAGGAGGATTATCATCGATCCCGTCGGCGATCTCTTCCACAATACCGTCGGCAGGGGCAAGCAGGGGTTTATCGAAACAGTAGTACTCATGAAGATCTGTTCCTTTTCCTGAGAAGGTCTTGTCGTTTTCGTCGGCCAGCTCAAAATCCCATGCATGTTTCCAGTCTCCGCGATGGGTATGTTCTCCATTGTGTCCCTGGGTCACCTTCCAGAAGCCATAGAAGGGGAGGGACACTGGTAAATGCCAGGACTGGCCGAACCGTTTGGCGCTGTTCAGGTGAGAATAGAGGTTTTTTTCAGGCGAAAATTGCTGGTAAAGCACCAGTTGTGGTTTGAAGGTATTCCGTTCCCGGAATTTGAGGATATACAGGAACAACAGTACTGTAAGATTAAAGGGAAGCGAATAGACGGAAAGATGAAACAGGCTGAAGACCATCACGGAGCTGATCAGAAAAACGGAGATGACGGGGGTCAGCAGGATCACCCACAGAATGGAATATCTGGAAGGCAAAATGAAAAAACCACCGGCGGCAATTGCGGTCAGAATGAAGTTGAAACCAATATAACCCGCGCTGAGTTCCATCATGTCGGCTCCAAGGAAGTGGTAGTAATACCATGCAGAAGCAAAACCGATGACCGAGAGCAGAAAAGCAATTCGTGAGTAGATCAGAAGTCCGCAGGCGATCAGGATCCCTGCCACAAGATGATACTGGAAAAAGATCGCCCCGAGAGACCGGAAATACAGCCTGACCATCCCGGGGAGATTAGTCTCCTGCAAAAACCTGTAGATGTCGACCATCCCGGCGCCGCCTATCCGGTACATCTCATTAAGATTGTAAATTCCGGTTTCGCTGACCTCCAGGGCAGTGAATTGCCTGGCTGCAAGCTCCATCGTCCATAGGGAGATGAGGAATGGAATGCTCAGGAAAGGCAAGCCATACTTGCCGATGACATTCTCCATAGCTATTGTTATGAAGAAGGTCAGCAGAGATGATACCAGGAGCACCAGCAGGAAACCCGCGCCGGGTTCATACCAGAGGCCCAGACCAAGTCCCACGAGCAGGCTGTTGAATCCGTAATAACCATGCCGGATGTTTTCGCGGTTGAATCCGGTGAGCAAAGCAATGATATTGGATGCAAGAACCGCGGTCAGCCCGCTGATCCCGGCCCAAAGGTCGAAAAAACTGACCACGATAAGGATCCATCCGAACAGCCTGTTGTTCGAAAAGAAAACCTGGGTATAACTGTGGATCACACCCGAAAAAAACACCGGC
>CAYWHQ010000421.1:0-2933 GCA_964457665.1 uncultured Prolixibacteraceae bacterium
AAAAGCAACGGAGACCCGGAGGCAGGCAAAAGATCATCGGTATTGTCGGTGAACATCGGGTTGATGCTGATGGAATAAAGGTCGTTTCCGCTGTATGTCTGCCAGTAGGGCAGGCCGTAACTGCTGAAGTTGCCCGACTGCACCAGGATTCCCATGGGACAATAGAGGTCATTGAAGTCGGAAACCAGATCGCCCTCCGTTACCAAATAAACCGAGTAGATATTTCCCTGGAATCCGGCTTCCCGAAAATTGGCCAGAACATTATTCTTCATGTTGAACACAGAGCCAATTGCCCGGTAAAAGGCATATGTGACCGCATAGGTTGTTGCGGGACCGGAGATGCTGACGGAGTTGTAATGGAATTCATACTCGTTCTCCTCGTATGAAAAATCGTAAAAGCCATAAATAGTAGGCTCCAGGGAAGCGCCGCCGTCCAGTGCGATAGAATTGTTAAAGAATTCAGTATTTAATCCCGACCATCCTTCGTGGTTGATGCCGTATATCTCCGGAACCACTGCAGCATTGGTGCATGAACCAATCCCGGAGATTGTGTTTTGGATAATATCAGCGCCATAGGCAAAGATGCCGTAAATCACCGGATAACCTGAAGAGGCCGTGACCATAAGGTTAGTTAAAGTATTCCCGGAAATATTGCAATAATTTGACGATTGGTGATTGATCCCGTATATCCACCCGTATAATGAGGCAATCCTGATGGAATGCAGCGGATCGTTACTGCCGATGACATTACCGGAAATCTCGCAGGATCCGTCTTCAATCCTGATCCCGGAAAAACCGTCGCCGTCTGTGTTGTTCAGAGAGATGTTCGCTATGATGTTTCCCTGGATGTGGTTGGCCGCAAACCCTGAAATTACATAGATACCTGCAAATTCAGGAGTTCCTTCATTCTCCCAGGCATCTCCCGCACAGAGGGGGGCGCTGCCGCCGATGTAATTACCGGAGATATGGTTCCCGAAGGAGAGATTGCCGGGTACAAAATGGATCCCGCGCTGAAGGGTGGTCGGGGGAGTTGCGAGGTTATTGTAAAAGTGGTTGTTGCTGATCACCCATTCACCCCCGTTGCCGGTTGTTCCAATTACAATACCGTAGTGTGTAAAGTTATATATCTCATTTCCACGGATGATGTTGGCTTTGTTCTCCTTTCCGCCGGTTCCGAAGGAGTTGATCCCGTGATAAGGTGTTCCGGCAGCATCCGTCCTGTCATGTATTGCGTTGCGCAGGATCTGGTTATTGGAGTTGCCATTCAGATCGGTGGATGTAGCGAAAGAAACTACTCCATTCCCGCTGAGGCCCGACTCCAGGTGGCAGTTGCTGATTACATTGTACCGGGCGCCGTTCAGGAACTGGATGACCGGAGAGGAGGAATGGGTATTCCGGATACGCAGGTACCGGGAGGTTGTATCGGAAGCGCTGCCGTTGATGGTCACGCGGTCGGCTCCATCCAGCCTGATAAGGGCAGGTGTGACATTGCCTGTGATAAGCCGTTCGGTAGTGCCGTCGGGCTGAATGGTCAGGGTATAATTTCCGCTACCCTCTTCTTCCCATGCGTTGAGTGCATGGGTGCCGGGTTCTGTCAGGTCGCTGGCAACCGAAACGGTCAGGTTTGCAGTGAGGAGGTTATCGTTCACCACCTGAAAAAGACCACCGGTCCCTGTCAGGGTTGGATAATCGCCCCCGCTGCCGACGGTAATTGTTCCGGCCAGGCCGGTAAGGATGCGGTAAGCGCTGGGATATGCAGGTTTAACAGTGCAGGATGGGGGATTGGCGCTGAAACCGGAGGCGCCCTGCGAGGGATATACACTTACATCGGGGGTGGGTTTGGTATCCTGGGCGGCAATGAAATAAAAAACACTGTCGCCTGTCGCAACGCCCGATCCGAAGCTGAACTGATATTCGTCACCGCTCAGATGGCTGCCGGTTGCGGCGTTCCAGCTTCCCCGGTTGATATTCCAGTAAAGGACAGGGAGTCCGGAACCGACAACCGGAACGCCTGTGGAATCGGTCAGGGTGGCGGTCAGCGACCTGGCTGTAAGCAGGGCCGTGTTCCCGAGCGGTGTGTAGGAGATAACCGGACCTTTAACGTCGGCCGTCGTCTCCAATGCCCCCATGGCGGGATTCGTGGCGTTTCTGGTAACTCCCTCGTAATCGATGGCGATCTCCGCAATCGGGTCGGCCGCCGACCGGCAGGGAGAGGAATGATCGATACGCAGGTTGTCACCCGACGCGAAAAGAGGATCATCTCCCAGCGAATGAACATCCTGCGAGGTATAACTTCGCCAGCTTGCAATGTTGGTGGCTGTGTTGAGGTTGATATATCCCAGCCTCGACTGTGCTCCTTCGGCGTAGTAATCATTGTAATCTATGAGGGCAAACCCGAATTTATCCATATCGGAATAAATGGCATAGGCGGTGGCGCTGGCAGCTGTGTTGATAATCGAATTACGCAAAATGTTGTTTTTCAGGATGATATTCATGGGCGGAGTGCCGCCAATGATGTAAAATGCGGCGCTTTTATCACCCGAAACTGCGCGGCTCACATTTCCCGAGAGATTCACGGAATTATAGTAAAGCTGAACGTTGCTGCAGTAAAACACTTTGATCCCCGCGATCCCGTCGCTCGACAGAGAACTACTTCCGGCTCCGAGAATATCGCAAACCTGGTTGTTGAGAACGCTGATATTTGCGCTGATAAAACCCGGTGAAATCAGAATACCCGTGGCGCCATAGGAGGAGGTTCCGGCGTAACGGAGTCCGTTAACCCTGTTGCGGGAGACTTCCGAATTCATGGTGCCTGATGCGAGGGCAATACCAATAGGGGATCCCGATGAATTTTTGAGATTGAAAACCTGGTTTTGTATGATTAAGGCGTTGTCGCACTGCACGGTGTAAATCCCGTATTTGGTTATCTCGGA
>CAYWHQ010000422.1:0-2930 GCA_964457665.1 uncultured Prolixibacteraceae bacterium
GAACCGAAACGGGTTCATTCACCAAATCCCGGCACAGATATACTGATTCAAGCTGTATGCGCAATACCGAGATTTCCTCTGCCGTAATCGCTCCACTGTAGATCCCGATCTTCCTGAGCGTATGCAGACCCTCGCCGGAAGTCCTGTATTTAAGAAACTGGTAATTACCCAGGACAAGTCCCTCGGTGAACGCGAAGATATGGCCGGAATAGCCCCATTCGTCAAAAATGTAGACCTGATCAGCTTTCCTGCGGTTCAGTACTTCGCAGCTCTTCTCTCCGGTTCTGCGCATTTTTTCGAATTGTGTCGCGGGAGAATCTCCTGTTTTAATGAAACATATGAAAACAAGATATTCCATCCTGTCGACCACCACAGGATCCTGCTTCATCAGGGAGGATGCCTTTCGGATATGATCCGTTTCCCCTGAGGTGAACAATCCCGCGGGAAGTTTATCCGTCTCCTCCAGGATCAGGATCAGGTGCTCCACCTGACGCGTACGACGGGTCAAAGAAATCTCGGGAAGCATGCTTTTTCTTACTTTTGGGGGGTTAGAAGATGACAAAAGTAGAAAAAATCGTTGAGAAGGCATTGCATTTGGAGTTCCTCAGCGCGGATGAGGGACTTCTGCTCTTTCAGAGCCTGCCTCTTGCCATGCTCATGGAGGTGGGTCATCAAATACGAAAACAGCTGCACCCGCAAAACATCGTTACCTGGATCATCGACCGCAATGTAAATATAACCAACGCCTGTATTTCAGGTTGTAAATTCTGCAATTTCTACCGCCCCCTCAGCCACTGCGAAACCTTTATCACGACAGAGGAGGAATACATCCTGAAAATCGAAGAGATGATGAAGCAAGGAGGCAACCAGCTTCTGCTTCAGGGTGGAATGCACCCTAAACTGGGGCTGGGGTTTTATACCAGTCTTTTCGCACGGCTGAAAACACTTTACCCCTCCCTGCGCCTTCATGCACTTGGACCGCCGGAAATCGTCCACCTGGCCGCAATGGAAAATCTGCCGGTAAGAACCATCCTGGAGAGGCTGACGGAAGCGGGGATGGACAGCCTGCCAGGCGCCGGGGCGGAGATCCTCTCCGACCGGGTCAGAAAGATCCTCTCCCCCGTCAAGTGCTCAACCAGCCAATGGCTGGAGGTGATGCGCGAAGCCCATAAAATGGATATGATCACCTCCGCTACCATGATGTTCGGACATATCGAAACCCGGGAGGAGCGAATGGAACATCTGGCCGCACTCCGGCAACTGCAGGAAGAACGGCACCCGGGCCACAGGGGTTTCCTCAACTTCATTCCCTGGCCATTTCAGGACCAGGAGACCTTTCTTCGTGAAAAGATGGGTGTCAGGAATGCGGTCACGCCACAGGAATATATAGCCATGATCGCCATCAGCCGCATCATGCTTCCCAATATTCCGCACATCCAGGCGTCATGGCTCACCGTGGGGAAAGCCACGGCGCAGGTTTGTCTTCATGCCGGTGCCGACGATTTCGGATCCATCATGATCGAAGAGAATGTGGTTTCTGTGGCAGGCGCCACCCATACCTTCGATGCAGCAGGTATGCAGCAGGCCATCAGGGAGGCCGGATTTGAACCGGTCAGGAGAGATCAGGGATTCAAGAAGGTGAACGGGTGAACAGGTTGTGCTTATTTGCTTTGCTTCTTAACTTCGTATAATTGTTTCCGCTGAAGGTAAATGATGTTTTCCATTTGCTTCCGCTGCGATTTGATCAGCTCGCCCAGAAGGGCCATAAAGTAGCTCAGCAGACCGAAAAAGGCAAAGATCGAAAGGAGTATCAATGACGGCAGGTAAGTGCGTCCCGGCTCCGGTGAATCCAGCCAGTACACAAGGTACAGGAACCTCATTCCAAGGAGGAGGCTTATCATCAGACATAAACTGCCGGTCCAGAAGAAAAACCTTCCGGGTCTGTAAATAATGTACATGTTGAGGAGCGTCGATGCTGATTTGTAGATATGCGTGAAGAGATTGCTGAACAGTCGTGACTCTCTTGTTTTGGGATTTACACGGATGTCGGCAGAGACGATCCTCAGATTGCTGAAACTGGCCTGCACCAAGGTCTCTATCACATATGAAAACTTCGAGTAAATGAATAACCTCATGCAAGCTTCCCTCGAAAAGGCCCTGAAACCGGAAGGAGCGTCTTTCACATCGGTGAGGGCGATCATCCGGACCATCTTACTTCCCAACACCTGCAGTGCTTTTTTAAGCGGCGAAAACTCCGTATGTTGAAGGATGGGGCGGCATCCGACTACCATATCAGCCCTGTTCTCCAGCACAGGAAGTACTAGTTTTTCAATGTCACCGCCATAATACTGATTATCGGCATCGGTATTGACCACGATATCGGCTCCGTGCTCGATGCAATATTGGATACCACCCGCAAAGGCAGTTGCCAGTCCCCTGTTCGTCCCTAACGATAAGATGTGGCTTATCCCGAGACTGCGGGCAACTTCAACCGTCCGGTCGGTACTCCCGTCATCAATAACCAGGATCTCAATATTATCAATACCCGGAATCTCCGAAGGAAGATCCTTCAGGGTGGCCGGGAGGGTGTGTTCTTCATTGAAGCAGGGTATCTGAATGAAGAGTGTCATCGCTTTTTTGGTTCAAGGATATGTTTGCTAAAAATAAATTTCAACAGCAGGAACAGGATCGTGTTTAAAACCTGTACTGCAAGATAGTACTTCCCGGCGTAAGGAATCAGCAAGGAATATAGTCCCCAGTCGAGAAGCCTGAAAAAGCTCATACCGGACATATAGGAAAAATACTCCCTGAAAGTTGCTTTTTTCTCCTTATTTCTGAAGAGAAAAATCTTTAAAAGAAACAGGTTCACATTGATCTGTGCGAATAAAACGATGGCATATGCCAGTTGCTTGTTCAGTCCGGCCCACTCC
>CAYWHQ010000423.1:0-2929 GCA_964457665.1 uncultured Prolixibacteraceae bacterium
CCCTTCGGCGTGGTTAGCCCCCATGGATTCGGAAAGTCTTTGCCCATCAGAATCATCCCGCCCCGCGGACCCCGTAGTGTTTTATGGGTAGTCGTGGTCACCACATGGCAGTGTGGCAGGGGATCGTTGAGAAGACCTCTTGCGATAAGTCCGGCCGGATGAGCGATGTCGGCGATCAGGATGGCCCCGATCTTATCGGCGATCTGACGCATTCGCTCATAATCCCAGTCACGGGAATAGGCTGATGCGCCAGCGATCATCAGTTTTGGCCTGGCCTGCAGTGCCAGTGTTTCCATCTTGTCGTAGTTGACCGTTCCCGTATCCTCTTCCACCTGGTATCCGATGGCTTTGTAGAGGATGCCGGAGGAATTGACCGGCGAGCCGTGCGAAAGGTGTCCGCCATGCGACAGGTCAAGTCCCATGAAGGTGTCTCCCGGCCTCAGACAGGTAAGGAGAACAGCCATATTGGCCTGAGCCCCCGAATGGGGCTGTACATTGACCCACTCTGCATTGAACAGGGCCTTGGCTCTGTCGATGGCAAGCTGCTCCGACTCATCCACATGCTGGCAGCCGCCGTAATATCTTTTTCCGGGATATCCCTCTGCATACTTGTTGGTAAGGCAGGAGCCCATGGCTTTGAGGACCTGGTCGCTGACAAAGTTCTCCGAGGCGATCAGTTCCAGTCCGCCCGACTGGCGGCGTTGCTCTTTCCTGATGATGTTGAAGAGTGCGGTGTCTTTTTTCATGGCATAAAATTTTGGTAGTGCTTTATCGTTGAAAATGGAGATTTCCTACGCAAATGTATAACTTTTTGGATGAAAATCACCACCTTTGCATCAAACCATCTGGTAAAGGACACATGAAATCCTGCCGCCTGCATCCATTTTATTTTCTGACGATTATCCTGATCACCGCGGGCCAGACTGCGCTTCAGGCCCAACTTTATGCCGGTGTCGACGACACCATCAACCCGGGCGTCCCTGTCACCCTTTCTGCAACCTACGGTCTTATCGGCAACGGGATCACCATCTCCGACGACGGCGTGGAAGGGCCATACCCCATTGGTTTTGAGTTTAGTTTTTTCGGCGACCGTTTCACTCAATTCTATATCGGAGCCAATGGGTGGATCAGTTTCAGCCCCAATCCCAACGCGAGGGGAACCCGCCAGGCCTTTGCCGTACCCAGCCCTGCCGATTTCAACCCGAAAAACTGTATCCTTGGCCCCTTCGAGGACCTCAACCCCCTCCAGGCAGGCAGCCCCTATATCTTTTACAATACCATCGGAGAGGCTCCGCAGAGGAAACTGATCGTGATGTGGTGCGAAACTCCTATGTATGGATGCCCGGGTTCTCATGTTACCTTCCAGATCATACTGCATGAAAACAATTTTGTGATTGAAAGTCATATATACAGCAAACCTTTGTGTTCGGAATGGCTCGACGGAAAGGCCACGCTTGGTTTACAGAACAGTACCGGCTACATCGGGTATGCAGCCCCGGGGCGGAACGCCCAGGTCTGGAGCGCTGAACTGGAAAGCTGGATGTTTACGCCTACCAGCGCCGACAGCTTTCAGGTGACCCCCCTCACCTATAACATGCTCCCCATGACCCCGGGCAGCAAGATCAGCTGGAGATGGTACCAGGGTTCCCAACTGATATCGGAACAGCAACAGTGTGTGGTTGCTCCTAAGGAAACTACCACCTATGTGGCATGGGTACAGGTATGTAATGGGCAGGAATTCACCGATACGTTGACCGTATATGTCATTCCATATATCCCCAATGCATTCACCCCTAACGGCGACGGGCTGAACGACGTGTTCAGGGTGGTAGGTCTCCCACCGGAGAACATCACGATGTACAACCTTGCTGTCTATAACCGCTGGGGACAGATTATCTTTCGTTCCGGAGACATCAGCGAAGGCTGGGACGGTACCTCCGGAGGCAGCCCCTGTCCGGCCGATTCCTACATCTGGATCCTCTTTTATGAAGAGGGAGGTAAAAACAAGGTCAGCAACAGAGGGACCATCACACTGGTGCGTTAGTTCAGGTTTTTTGGAGGGCCTCCCGGATTGCCGACATCAATGACTCCCGGGTGAATGGTTTTTCGAGATACCCGTTTGCACCGCACTGCAGAATGTAATCCTTTTCACTGCGTAAGGTATAACCCGTGACGGCGATCACCGGAGTGGTCTGGTTTAGCCCCTCCTTACGGATCGATCGTATCACATCCGTTCCATCCATGCCGGTTCCCAGATTAATATCCATCAGAATACAGTCGTACGACAATGCTTTTATTTTATCGCCAGCAGTGATGGCGTTTCTTGCAATATCAATGCCATAGGTTGTCCGCAAAAACATTCTTACCAGGTCAATATTGGATTCATTGTCTTCCACCAGCAGGATCACCGGTTGCTGATCCGCCGGTAAAGTTTCTGTCACAGTCGACGGGGGTCGTACCTGAACAACCTGAGCAGGTGTTCCGGCTGCGGGTAGAATAACCGAGAAGGTCGATCCCTGCCCAGCCTCGCTGTGTATGGTAATCTTTCCTCCCAGCAGGTCTATCGTCTTCTGTGAGATGGAGAGGCCCAGTCCTGAACCCTCGTAGGGTCGGTTATATCCCTCCTCGGCCTGCCGGAATGCCTCAAAGATCATCTGCTGCTTCTCCGCCGGAATACCGATCCCCGTATCTGCTATAACGATCCTGATCATGCTTTGCAGATCTGCGGCAATCCCCGCCGTCACCGATACGGATCCTTTTTCGGTAAACTTCACGGCATTATCGACAAGGTTGAGGAGGCAATGGTACAACAGGTACTCATCGGTCTCGGCACAGAGATCTCCTTCGATTTTTGTGTTCAGATCCAGGTGTTTGTCATGTAAAACAGGCCTGTATATGAGCAGGATCTTTTCCAGAATGGTTCTCACCG
>CAYWHQ010000424.1:0-2908 GCA_964457665.1 uncultured Prolixibacteraceae bacterium
GCCCGCAGACCCAGTCCACCTGATACATGCAACCTGTCGGAAGGCTGGTCGAAATAAAACGGTTGCTGGTCGGGGGGAACAAGATCCCGGCATACTGACCGGTTCTGAACCACCATTCCTCCATCGGCAAAAGCCACCAGTCCGAAATAGAGGTTTTGTTTAAAAAGATTAATCCGCCAGAATTTCCATCGCATCTCCAGATTGCCGAGGATAAATCCTTCTCCTACGATCCGGTTTCTCAGAATCCCCCGAAGCGATTTGGCTCCTCCAAGTCCGTCGAGCTTCGTATTAAACGACCAGGAGGAATACATATATGGTTCGATATAAAAAGGGGCCTGCCCTCCTATCGTACCCTGATAACCAATCCTGTATGCAAGCACGAGATATTGCCGCACCAGGGTGATATATTGCCGGTGGGTAATCGTAAGCTTCATGAAACCATATGGTGTGTTACTCAGGAAAGAGGGAGCACACAGCAGCAGGGCTTCCGTCCAGATCCCTTTCGACGGCGCTGCTTCCCGGTCGCGCGTATCAAATACGAAGCCCAGCTTAAGAAAGGTATGGTTACCGCCGTTTTTTTCCTGGTTACTGATGAGGCCGTATTGCACATATCTGTCGTACAGAAGGGTCGTATCGGGCAGTTTTTTCTCCTCCTTCTTACCCTTGTTGATCCGGTCGATATCTACCGTCCGGGTCCGGTAACTGTAAAAATTCACTCCGGCCAACCATCGCAGTTTCTGTCCGAGGATTGGTCCCTGAAAGTCGGCAAGCATCCTGAGCAGGCTTCTTTCATGTCTGTAATAGACCCGTGAAATATACGCTTCGCTCCCGTCAGTCTCGAGAAGATGATCATATCGCGATTCATATCCGTTAAATCCGAAAAAATCAATCGCTCTTTCAGGCAGATAGGATACGTCGGCAGTAAGTCTGATGTTCCCGGGAATCAGATGACGGGAGTCGTAAAACAACTGGAACACGGAGCTACCTCGTGTAAAGAACGATACTTCGGCATAGATTGTATGACGGTATGCGGGGTATCCGGAACCATCGCCATAATTGAAGAGTTGTGCCAGCGCTCCCAGTTGCAATCCCATATCGGCATCATAAGAAATCACGGGCAGTGCGCCAAAGGTCCACCCTTTCTTACGCTTTTCCATCCTGTCGAACAACACGGTATCATTTTGTGCCACGAGCAGGTCGAACGTGGTGAGGAGGAGTATCAGTGTCAGCAGCAGTAATTTTTTCATGGCTGGCGGATTGGCAAAGAGTTAACCCGTGACCGGAAAAAAAGAAAAATACAAAATATGGTGAGCAGAAAGCTGAAAGAAAGGATCAGGGGATCAGAAGTACGTCCTGACATCTCCCAGTCCCCGGTGATCCATCCATTGGAAGCCAGCCAGGCCATGACCACTGAATAGGCATTGTTAAGAAAGTGTGCAAAAACCGGAATCCAGAGCGATCCCGACCACCAGAACATGTATCCGAGCAGGGCTCCCAGTAAAATCCTTGGGAATATTCCATAAAATTGAAGGTGCATGGCGCCGAATAAAATGGCAGAGATCCAGATCGCCGCATGCATTGAACCCAGCCAGTCGGCAAAAAGCCGCTGAACGAGTCCGCGGAACATAAGTTCCTCACCTATTCCGGGCAATACCGCAACAACCAGCAGATTGACAAGCAGGTCCGACAGTGTAATTCCCTCCAGAAACATATCAGTAAGCGCTGCCGCCTGGTCCTCGGTTTCCCTCATCCATTGTTCAAGTCCGGCAAGTGCGTAGGGTAATTTCATCTGTTCATTCAGGGTGATTATACCCTGGATAAGCGGCACTGACACAACGAGCAGCGCTATTGTCAAAATAAAACTCCAGGCTTTGGCCCGCCGGTTGAGCTGAAGGTAGGCCGGGGCATTCCCGCTGAACAAGAACCCTGCCAGCAGCGCAGGAAGGATGAAGAGGCCGGCTGTCTGTACCGACTGAAGGTATCGGAGCAGCGCCCGTGTACCTGGTTCGACCGGATCGGCCAGCAGGTTCATGGTATCATAGAGGCTGATCCCGAAGAGCGGCACTGCCAGGAGGATCCCGAGTGCCGATATCAGCGAGAAAGTAGAGATGATAAGGAGCGAGGCAAAGAAAATCCTTGAGAGCGGGGATAGCTGTGAAAGCAGGGCCATTGAGCGGCAGTTTTGGTTATTTTTGCGACTAAATTAGCAAAATTTGACCGCACTCCCCTTCCCCGGAAAGAAGCTCCTGATCCTGGCACCCATGGAGGATGTTACCGACTCATCTTTCCGCCGTATATGCAAGTCTTTCGGGGCGGATGTGCTGGTGACCGAATTCATTTCGGCCGATGGATTGATCCGTGATGCCCGGAAAAGCAGGATTAAATTGTTCTTCTCTGCTGATGAAAGACCTCTTGGCATTCAGATTTTCGGGGCAGGGATTGACGCGATGGTGAGCGCTGCAAAAGTGGCAGAGGAGGCACAGCCCGATTTTATTGACCTGAATTTCGGATGCCCGGTGCGGAAGGTTGTCATGAAAGGAGGGGGGGCTGCTTTATTGCAGGATATCCCGAAAATGGCTGCTATGACGCGCGCGGTGGTCAGGGCCGTGAACCTTCCGGTTACCGTCAAGACCCGGTTGGGATGGGACGAATCCAGCAAAGAGATTGTGCATATTGCAGAGCGGCTCCAGGATGAAGGTATTGCAGCCATCGCCATTCACGGCAGAACACGGGCACAGCTGTACGGCGGAAAGGCAGACTGGAGTCTGATCGGGTCGGTGAAAAACAATCCCCGGATGAAGATCCCCGTCATCGGGAACGGGGACGTAGAGGCCGGGCCGAAGGCGCTGGAGATGAAGAACAGGTACGGCGTTGACGGCATCATGATCGGGCGTGCCGCCACCGGGAA
>CAYWHQ010000425.1:0-2890 GCA_964457665.1 uncultured Prolixibacteraceae bacterium
TGGCGGAATGGCGGAGTGGCGGAATGGCGGAATGGCGGAATGGAAACTTAAATATAAACAGATATGAAAAAGATTATTCAGACAGCAGAGGCGCCGAAGGCGATCGGGCCGTATTCGCAGGCTGTGGAGGCCGGCGGCATGTTATTTATTTCAGGACAGGTCCCGATTGACACTGCCACGGGCAAGCTGGTGGAGGGCGACGTCACCGCCCAGACGCAACAGGTGATGAAGAATATCGGGGCGATCCTGAAAGCGGCGGGTTATGACTTTTCCGACGTGATCAAGTCCACCTGCCTCCTCTCCACGATGGCCGATTTTGCCGCCATGAACGCCGTGTACGGTTCTTATTACACGACCGACCCACCGGCCCGGGCGGCCTTTGCCGTGGCGGGGCTCCCCCTCGGGTCGCTCGTGGAGATCGAGACGATTGCCTGGAAGGGGTGAATGAGTGGTGGAAAATTTGTTCACCTGATGGATCCTCAGGGAAACAAGATTGAACTGCTGGAACCCGTTGACCGGATGTTTACCGAAATGGGAGGCGAAACGACAAGGTAGTTACTGCATAGTTAAGTTGAACGTAATAATTTCGATTCTCTTTGTACCGGCTATTACTAAATACTGGTATGACAAGGGGAAGTGAAGTGAGAATTCTATTTTAAGCCTGTGAGGGTTTACATGTTTTTAACCAAAATCGTACCGATGTACATAGAAGTAAAATAACCGCAATACTGTTACTGAATCGTTACCGCCAAGTGTAAGTGCGACACGAAGTCGCTTAAATAACTGTTAATCGTTCTTTAACAGATTGAATTAACCTCATGTTCCATCATGAGTAGCCTACCGGCACATGCGTCAATGGTAACGTTGGGGTATGAAGCTGCCGGGACAAGGCTCCCTGACGGGTAGTAACAACCTGAACGGTGTCGGCTTGGGTGGTATGGTGAAGGTATCTGAATTGCCGTTGACGTACCGTCATGCAGCGAAAGTGTGAAAGTTACTGATACACACTGGCCAAAATGGCAAGGAGACAAGATGCAAGTACGTTAGATATGAGCACATGGATGCAGATCTCCCGGTATATAGGCAGCACCTAACCCATCCTGTTATTTAAGAGGAACGTGTTAAGCCTGTATGGCTCCCGATGCAGCGGGTAGGGATTCTGTGAAGGATTCACAATGCGATACAGGTATGGGATGATGAAAGAAGCCAAAGCCCATTTGTAATGAGTGGGATATGCCCAATTTCATCGGGTTCTCTCTTGCAAGAACATTGTAATAAGACCATAATTCAGGAAAGCAAATGAAGTCCGATCAAAAGGATTGTGCACCGGGAACATCAGCCAAACACTGGAAGTCCATTGACTGGAAGCAGGTGAAAGGCAGGGTAAGGTCGTTACAACTACGTATTGCAAAGGCAACAATGGAAGGCAGACACAATAAAGCGAAAGCTTTACAGTGGTTGCTTACCCACTCGCTGGATGCCAAATTATTGGCGGTGAAGCGGGTTACAGAAAATTCAGGAAAAAGAACGCCCGGAGTAGATGGGATTCTTTGGAAAAACCCCAATCAAAAACTACAAGCAGCTTTATCTTTAGTCAGGAAGAACTACGAAGCATTGCCTCTTCGCCGTCTTTATATCCTCAAGAAAAACGGTAAAAAGCGACCGTTAGGAATACCCACCATGAAAGACCGGGCATATCAGGCTTTACATCTTCTTGCCCTGGAACCGGTATCAGAAACGCTGGCGGACAAAGGATCGTACGGATTTCGTCAGAAACGAAGCTGTCACGATGCCATTGAAAGATGCTATATCCATCTTTCAAGGAACGACAGCGCCACATGGGTACTGGAAGGCGACATCAAAGGATGTTTTGATCATATCAACCATCAATGGCTTATGCAAAACATTCCGATGGACAAAAAGATACTGCAACAATGGCTGAATGCAGGTTTTATTGAAAACAAACAATTATTTCCAACAACAGAAGGGACTCCGCAGGGAGGTATTATTTCTCCGACTTTAGCCAACATGACCCTTGATGGCCTTGAAGCGACAATTGACAATGCTTTTGGTATCACCATAAGACCAGATGGCTGCCGCAAGAATAATCCCCACAAGCTCCACCTTATCCGCTATGCCGATGATTTCATCGTTACGGCGTCCAATAGGGAAATTCTGGAGAACAAGGTTAAACCTATCATCGAGGATTTCCTCTCAATCAGAGGATTACAGCTTTCACAGGAGAAAACGAAAATTACCCATGTTACCGAAGGATTCGATTTTCTCGGTCAGAATATCAGAATGTATTCCCACGGGAAACTCCTGATCAGACCGTCAATATCATCAATTCTCTCGGTCAAGCAAAAGTTGAAGGACATTATTGTTAAACACAGGGGATCACAAGCAGCAGTACTTATCCGCAACCTGAACCCGGTCATTACCGGATGGGCAAATTACCACAAACGGGTCTGTTCTAAACGTACATTCTACAAACTGGACAGAATCGTATGGCGCAACATCTGGAACTGGGCAAGGTTGAGGCATAACAACATGGGAAACAGGAAAATCGTTTCCTTATACTTTATGAGAATCGGCAGCCGAAAATGGCAATTCTTCGGAGCGTTCAACGTTGCAAAAATCATCCTGCTCCGTATGTTCGGCTATTTTCGCATCAAACGCCACAGACTCATAAATGGAAACGCCAACCCATTTAATCCAGCGTGGGATCATTATTTCTCACGAAGGTTATGTTATTGATGCTTATGTTGAATTTTTGTAAATTGCCGGGTGGTTTACTCCGCCTTATGAGAGCCTGAGCCGGATGAGTCGAAAGGTTCAAGTCCGGTTCTTAGGGGACAAGGGCGGGGCAACCCGCCTGCGTTACCCGACA
>CAYWHQ010000426.1:0-2884 GCA_964457665.1 uncultured Prolixibacteraceae bacterium
GAAGAGATCATTGCACAGATCAAAACCATATGCGATCGAAATGAGGTTATGGAGCCGGATATATTTACCGAATTCGGATCGTTTACAGTGGGCGAGAGCGGGGCAGCCCTATTCTCCATTGTCAACCAGAAAAGGCAGAATGACCGTGAGCTGTGGAACATGATCGACAGCTCCTTCATCACCACCTTGCCTGATACATGGGCCATCAATCAGAAATTCATTCTCCTGGCTGTAAATAACTGGGATGTTGAATACGAGCGGGTTTTTCTGGGCGGTCTGACATGCGACAGTGAGGATTACTATAACGCCGAGCAACACTCCAATGCGGTCTTTCTGCCACGGATTACGGACAGAGACCTTCAGTATATCGGTTTTTTCCATACCGGTGCGTATCAGGAGTCGATCGGCGGGTATGGAGGCATCCAGCACTGCCTGATCCCCGCGCCGAAACACGTTCTGATTGATCGTGATGAAAACGGGGAGATCTTTACCAAGCTTTTTTCAAAAGAACAGAGCTATAAGTCAATGCTGAAAATATTGGGATATTGAGTATTTTTGAAAAAAAAACTGCCATGGCAAAAAAGAAGAAAGAATTCCTCAGAGACCCGGTGAAACATATCAATATCAAGTCGTTCGACTCCACTCCGATTATCCAGGCGATGCGCGACATGTCGTTTACGTCGAGGGATACCGCAATTGCTGCCGATATTCTGAACCGGATGATCAGCGATCCGAAAGCAACCATATTCCTGACCATTGCCGGAAGTACAAGCGCCGGTGGATGTATGCAGGTGTATGTTGATATGGTGAAGCATAAAATGGTGGATGCTGTTGTTGCCACCGGCGCCTCCATTGTGGATATGGATTTTTTCGAAGCATTGGGATTCCGGCACTACAAGGGATCACCATCGGCGAATGACGGTGAACTGCGTCAGCATTACATCGACCGGATCTATGACACCTATATAGATGAGGAGCAGCTCCAGGTATGTGATCTGACCATCAGGAAGATCGCCGATAAATTGGAACCACGGCCCTATTCCTCCCGCGAATTCATCCGGGAGATGGGTAAATGGTTAGTTAAGAATGCCAGGAAAAAGGATAGTCTGGTACAGGTTTGTTATGAAAACAGTGTTCCGATCTTTTGTCCTGCGTTCAGCGACAGCAGCGCCGGATTCGGATTGGTGGCACACCAGTGGGAAAATCCTGGCAAGCACGTGTCGATCGATTCGGTAAAAGATTTTCTTGAACTTACAAAGATCAAAATGGCGGCGAAATCTTCCGGACTCTTTATGATCGGGGGAGGGGTGCCAAAGAATTTTGTGCAGGATACTGTGATATGTGCCGAATTGCTGGGAAAGGATGTGCCCATGCATCAGTATGCCGTGCAGATCACGGTGGCTGATCCCCGCGACGGAGCCTGTTCCAGTTCAACGCTCAAGGAGGCATCATCCTGGGGGAAAGTAGATACGGTCTATGAACAGATGGTTTATGCAGAGGCTACTTCCGTGCTGCCACTGATCGTGAGCTATGTGTACCATAAAGGAGACTGGAAGAAACGCAAAAAAACCGAATGGACCAAAATGCTGGATCAGTAACGGATCCACTTCCATAGTTCCCCGTAGGTAATCTTTTTCCCGTACATCAGGATACCGGTTCGGTAAATTTTACCGGCGAGCCAGGTAGTCCCGATAAATCCCACTATCAAAAGGAACATACTCAGGAATACCTCCCAGTAAGGTACCCCGAAGGGGATCCTGATCATCATAACCACTGGTGAGGTTAGTGGTATCACCGAAAGCCAGAATGCGACAGGGCCTCCGGGATCCTGAATGATAAACTGAGCCAGGACGATGGCCAGAATGAGCGGAACGGTGATGGGAAGCATAAACTGCTGGGTGTCGGCTTCGTTGTCGACGGCTCCTCCTATCGCCGCAAAGAGAGCGGCATACAGGAGATATCCGAAAAGGAAAAAGAACAGGAAGGATCCTATCATCACGGGAAAGTCAATGGAGCTGATGGCTTCAAAGATTTCCGAAACATTATCACGGGTCTGCCCGTTGTCGTCGGGAGAAGCAGGCAGGGGCAACGATTCGGCAGGCAACTGTTGATGGCCGGTTATGATCTTGCCGGCCGATTGCATATCTTTTTGTGATGGCGCAAACATCGAGGTGGCTACCGAAACTATGGCAAAGGTGAGAATCACCCATAACAGGAATTGCGTAAGTCCTACCATTCCCACACCGATCACTTTCCCCATCATCAGCTGAAATGGTTTCACGGATGAGACGATGACCTCCACGATTCTGTTGGTCTTTTCTTCAATGACACCGCGCATGACCTGCGATCCGAACATAAAAATGAAGAAATAGATTAAAATACCGCCAAACATCCCCAGGATCATGCTCACTTCGGTAAAGCTTTTCTTTTCGCTGCCATCCTCGCTGAGTTTGATGGTGTTGATGTCAACGCTGGTCTGTATGGACCGCAGGATATCCTCAACCGATAAAGGTGAACTGTTGCCGGGTTGGAGCTCTTTCAGCCGCGCACTGAGCTTGAGGTTCTCCAGTTCCCGCGTCATTACGTTCCTGATATGGCTTTTGACGTTGATATTGATGTTGTTCTCAGCATAAAGAATCGCGTTGGAGGGCAGTGTCACCTGTGTGGCGGGAATGTACAGCAAAGCGTGGTTCCCGCTCTGGTGCAGGGTTGATTTGGCATGATCCAGCGCGTCGTTCAGATAATGGAACCTGATGAGGTCGGTATCCTTGAACTTTCCTGTAAATATTCCGCTTTCATCCAGCACGCCGATGTGCTGTTTTTCGTTGGTGCTTGTGGCGATATAGACCGGCACGATGACGATGGCAGCCATAAGAACCGGACC
>CAYWHQ010000427.1:0-2884 GCA_964457665.1 uncultured Prolixibacteraceae bacterium
ACCATGGAGACCGACCGGAAAAAGTTTCTACGGATAGCCTGCACCGATGGATATATTTATCCAGCATATATACAATTGGAAGGGAGAAAACCAATGGATATATGCGACTTTCTGAAAGGGTATGGAGATAAACTGGCCTGAAACCATTGCCAGATAATGGTTTTCTTATTTCAGTTATCAACATTAGTGCTCATTTATCAACATTTTCGCATGTTTTCGTGGTTTGCCCCTTGACAAATCTTATCTATGACTTATATTTGCAGGGTTTTTAAAATGAGTATTAACTTAAAAAGCGAAAACAATGAACAAAGCTCAGTTGATCGAAGCAATTGCAAATGATGCAAAAATGACCAAAGCCGAAGCTAAACGTGCTCTGGAAGCTTTTGTTACGGCCACCACCAAGTCTATGTCGAAAGGCGAAAGAGTAGCGCTGGTTGGTTTTGGTTCATTTGCCGTTTCGAAGAGGGCAGCCCGCAAAGGCCGTAACCCGCAGAACGGCAAGGAGATCAAGATCCCTGCCAAGAAAGTTGTAAAATTCAAACCTGGCGCCGAACTTCTGAAGAAGGTCAAGTAACAGCCAACAGCAATTACTTCACAAAAAAAACTGCCCCCACGGGGCAGTTTTTTTTATGGCCTGATCAGAAACCGGTAGGGAAGCGCTGCATCCTCACCGGCATAGTCCACGCCGATTCTTGTAGTGACCAGGATCTGATCATCGTTGTATTTCACACCGCGGTCCTCAATCCAGACTGCCTCCCCGTTCCCGCTGCCGGGTACAGTGAGGGTTATCCCGCTCATCCGGTAGTGGATCCCCAGAAGTTTAGATACCCTTCCGGGTCCGGTTCCGGCATTCTTTCCGAGTTGACTTTTTCCCGTCCTCCGGATCATTTCCCTGATCCCGCCGGCAGGCAGGACCGACCGGATCAGGACTGCGTGGGGGATCCCTTCCAGGTTGGTCACCACATTAAAGAGTGAATGGATCCCGTAACAGAGATAAACATAGGCGATTCCTCCCCTGCGATACATGATCTCCGTCCTTTCCGTCAGGCGGCCCCCGAACGCGTGGGAAGCACGGTCGGTGACCCCTTCATAGGCTTCCGTTTCGGTGATCATGCCGGAGGTGATGCTGTTGCCGATGCGTGTTACGAGAAATTTTCCGAGCAATCCGCGGGCTATTTGCACCACATTCGCGCCGGTGTAAAAACTTGCTTTCAGCATGCCAGTGCCCGGATTCCAATTGTCTTTAATTTTGATTGCTTTCATCGTAATTTTCCTGCTGACATGACAAAATTAAACCAATTCATGATCTGTGACGAGCTTCCTTTCTGGTCGGCACCCATCGGTCAACTGCTGCTCGATACCATCCGGTACCCTAAAAATGCCCGGATCCTGGATATTGGCAGCGGAAGCGGTTTCCCGATGCTTGAACTGGCCATGCGATTCGGGGAGGGGAGCACTGTGACCGGTATCGACCCACCGGATGAGTGGAAGGAGTTGGCTGTGATGACCGGTTTTAAGATTCAATCGATTCAGCTGGACGGGTTCAGATACCGTTTTGCCACAGCCGAAGCCTTTTTCTCCCATTATTTTATCCGCACCGCCTTCAGGCCTACCTGGTACGAACTGTTTCCGGAAAGCAGAGCCAGTGAGGTCACCGCCGAAGTCATCAGTCGCATGGAGAGGAGCCTCCGCGGGGAGGAAGGGATCGGCATGTCGGTTCCCTTTGCCTGTTTTGATCTGCTTAAACACTCCGAATGATCATCCTTTCCAGGAGTATTTCCCGTCGGAGAAGATGATCTTCCCGTTATCTGACAGGAAGCGTATTACCGTTATAAGCTTATCTTCGTGGATATCCCCGACAGCATCGATGATCTCCTCCAGGGAACAGGCTCTGGTTTTCAGCAGTGGTTTTATCCTGCTGACCACACTGTCGAATTCAACCTGGTTGAGCCGAAGTTTGTTGCGCTCGAGGCATACGTCGCAGCGACCGCACCGGGTGGTTTGAGTTTCACCGAAATAGGACAGCAGGAGCTGGCTCCGGCATTTGTTGTCTGATCCGGCATAACCGATCATTGCCTGGAGTCGCTTGTCAGCTTCCCTTAACCGGTCGCTGTAATGTTCCGGCGACAGAACTATATCGCGGGTATCGAGCCGCTCTTCCAGGAAAATGACCCTTGGTTTCTCAGTTTGGGGTGTATAATCGAGAATACCGAGTTTTTCGAGGCGCCTGAGGTGGATGATAACCTCATCGGCGTTCATCCCGGTGTTTTTGGCGATATCGCTTTCCCGGATCCTTGTAAAATCTGAAAAAAGCCCGGTGTAGGAGCGGAATATGCTTTTTAGAAGTTTATCATAGAGCGGATTTTTTACCTGCAGCCGGTAGATATCTTCCCTGTTGGCCTTTACAAAGATCCTGGAGGGGTTCAGCAAGGCATCGGTAAGCATCAGATAGCCCTCTTTCTCCAGAAATTTCATTGCATTGAATGCGATAACCGGTGAAAAGCGGTAGTGTGAGGCAAATCGGCTGAGGTCTATCTCGAAAGCGGCATCCTTCCCGCTGCCGACCGGGAGCTGGAAGAAGTTACCCAGCGCCTGGTAGACTGCTTTAATGGTGGCCGGTTCGGGATAGGAGAGGACAAGGTTTTGCCTGGCGCTGATCAGGTCAGCCTTCTCGTTGAGCAGTACGGCCCAGGCATGTTTTTCGTCCCTTCCAGCTCTGCCGGCCTCCTGGAAATAGGCTTCGATGCAATCGGGCAGATCAAGGTGTATGACGATCCTTACATTGGGTTTGTCGATCCCCATGCCAAAGGCATTGGTGGCCACAATGATCCGGGTCTCTTCGCGTATCCAGGCCTGTTGGCGTGCATCCCTGGTACGCTGGTCG
>CAYWHQ010000428.1:0-2877 GCA_964457665.1 uncultured Prolixibacteraceae bacterium
GCTGGCAGCCGTTGTTTCCGGGGAGATGTTGAGAGGTATGGTATGAAGAAAATCGTCGTTGGGGTAACAGGAGCGTCAGGGGCGCTTTATGCCGTAAAACTGATCAGTATCCTGCGAAAAAATCCTGTGGAAAGCCATGTAGTGATTTCTGAAATGGGTGCGCAGGTATTGGAGCATGAACTGAAAATTACCCGGGAGGAAATTCCGTTGATATTGGCCGGAGCACAGGAGTTAGACGAAATGCCGGGCAAGACAATTATACATGATGTCCGCGATATGTTCGCGCCGGTTGCCAGCGGATCGTTTCAGACGCATGGCATGGTCATTATCCCTTGTTCCATGAAGACACTGTCAGCTGTAGCAAATGGTTATACAACCAACCTTTTGGAGCGTGCCGCTGATGTGACTCTCAAGGAGAGATTGCCTTTAATCCTCGTGATCAGGGAAAGCCCGTTAAGTCGGGTGCACATAATTAATATGCTCAAAGCCCATGAGGCTGGCGCCGTAATTATGCCTGCGTGTCCCGGTTTTTATTATCATCCCGAAACCATCGATGATCTGGCAAACTCTGTTGTGTCAAGGGTTTTGGACCATCTGAAGATCGATTATCCGAATCCGCTGAGATGGAAATCAGAAGGATGAACAAACATTCCTGCCTTGACAAAAGCATGAGCTTTCGGAACCTTCAGGAATTCATAATTCGGCTGGAAGCTGCCGGAGAACTGATAAGGATAGAAAAACCCGTCTCTCCAATTCTGGAGATTACGGAGATCGCCGACCGCGTAATGAAGAGCCCCGGAGGCGGCAAGGCGCTGCTCTTCGATAAAGTTGAGGGTTCCTCCTTTCCGGTGCTCATCAACGCTTTCGGAAGTTTTCGGAGGATGGCGACGGCATTATCCGCCGATCCGAATGTTGTTGCGGAAAGACTCAGAACAATCCTTGAACAGTCTCCACCGGGGACGGTTTTGGAAAAACTCAGTATGATACCCAAGGCGATTTCCTGGTCCAGGTTCTTTCCCCGTTTTCAGCATGCCAAAAATCCCCCCTGCCAGGAAGTTGTTTATACCGGGAAAGAGGTGGATTTGTCGATTCTTCCGGTTTTGCATTGCTGGCCGAAAGATGGAGGAAGGTTTGTTACGCTGCCCGTGGTGTTTTCCAAAAGCCTCAAAGACGGCAGACAAAACGCGGGAATGTACAGGCTGCAGATCTATGACAAGTGTACAACGGGTATGCACTGGCACATCCATAAGGATGGGTCGCATTACTTCCAGGAGTACCGCAAAGCGGGCAGACGAATGGAAGTTGCAGTCGCCATCGGCACGGACCCGGCGGTAACTTATGCATCTACCGCACCCATGCCTCGCGGCGTGGATGAGATGATTCTTGCCGGGTTTATTCGACAAAAACCCGTTGTCATGGTCAAAGCTCTGACCGTCGATATTCACGTGCCTGCTGAGGCGGAATTCATCCTGGAAGGTTATATTGATCCGGAAGAAACGCGGCGGGAGGGGCCATTCGGCGATCACACCGGTTACTACTCACTGGAAGATGATTACCCTGTTTTCCATGTTACAGCGCTTACCCACCGGAGGAATCCCGTTTACAGCGCCACGGTTGTAGGCCGTCCACCCATGGAAGATTGTTATCTGGCCTATGCCACGGAAAGGCTCTTTCTGCCGCTCGTCCGCACCATCCTTCCGGAGATCGTTGATTACCATCTGCCCTGGGAAGGGGTCTTTCACAATATAGTTATAGTTGCTATCGATAAGGAATTTCCCAAACATGCCGCGAAGGTGATGAGTGCTCTATGGGGAACAGGACAGATGAGTTTTGCCAAAGCCATTGTTGTGGTGGATAATAAAGAACTACTTACAGGCGGCATGCAACTTCTCCGGCATGTGCTGGAAACTATTGATATCGGGACTGATATTACCATTGCCGAGGGCATCCTGGATGTTCTCGATCACTCCGCTCCCCAGGGACTTTACGGTACAAAGATCGGCATTGACGTGACCAGTCGCGTCAGCGGCGAACATCCCCGGCCTCAAAAAGAAAAACCGCCACGGCGAATGAGCGATGATGAAATTTTATCTTTGCTGCAAAGCACAGATGCAGGGTTTATCAGCGTGCGTACGATTTTTCCTGAAAGCGCCCTTCCTCTTATCTTAATCACGGTGGAGAAAGACACGGTCAGAAACTCAGCCTTCTTTCTGGATTGCCTGCAAAAGCAGGTCCTTTCAAATTCAATCCTGGTGATCTACGACGCATCAGTCAACCTCTGGGATGACTCTGTTCTTCTTTGGAAGGCATTTAATAATGTTGATCCCGGTCGGGATATAATTATCATGCCGTCACCTGTTTCGAACCTCATCATTGATGCCACGAAAAAGGGGCCGGCGGACGGCCATAGCAGGCCATGGCCGGATGATATCGAGATGTCTGAGGAGATCATTAAACTAGTGGATAAGAAATTTCCGGAATTCAGGAAGTGCTGACAATTTTATTATTCTTCAGGCTTAAGCGTATTTGTATCAGAGGACTTGCTTCCTGTACTCAATGAAAATGATTTCGACTCTGATATGCAAGCTTTCGATTGTTAATCAATAAATGCTTTTTGACTGAAGTCCGCAAAACGACGATCTTGAAGAAGCTACAGTATTTCATTTCGGAATATGGATTTATTTGTTTAACAGAGAATTATTTCGACGGCTGATTAATGGTGTCAAATTATGATCAAACTTGCTTACTCACCTCACAAATCCTCATCCTTATGACGTAATCAATAGTATATTAAAATGAGTTGATGCATAAATTGTTAAAAGTTTTAAAATAGGGCTGAAATCGTCGGATTTCTTTACAAAAGAAAAAATCCGCTTA
>CAYWHQ010000429.1:0-2839 GCA_964457665.1 uncultured Prolixibacteraceae bacterium
GGTCACATGGTGGGCGATCGCTTCTGTTTGTGTTCTTGAATTACCGTGGCATATCATGAATACATCACAGATCGCACCCTGGATATCCCTGAAATCAAGGAGCACGGGGTTGATGGCTTTTTTGTCACTGAAAGCGCCGGCAATGGCATCGATCAGTGATTTTTGGGTGGCAGTCTGCTTTTTTACGGGCATCTGTCAGATTTTAACGTGACAAAATTACGCAATTAAAAATTGGGTTTCAATGCATATTTCTGGTAAAATGTATTAATCTCCTGCACGGCCTCTTCTGCGGTATCAACAACTTTGAAAAGATTCAGATCTTCTTCATGGATATTTCGGCTTTCGAGGACGGTGGATTGCATCCACCGGATCAGCCCCTCCCAGTAATCCCTTACTACAAGTACGATCGGGAAGCGCGCCAGTTTGTTGGTCTGGATCAGGGTGATGGCTTCCGTGAGCTCATCGAGCGTGCCGAAGCCGCCCGGCAGGGCGATAAAACCCATGGAGTAGCGCATGAACATGGTCTTCCGGACGTAGAAATAGTTGAAGTTGATGAGTTTGTTCGGATCGATGAAGGGATTGGCTTTCTGTTCAAACGGGAGCATGATGTTGAGGCCGACCGACTTACCTCCGGCGAAATGGGCTCCTTTGTTGGCAGCTTCCATGATCCCGGGGCCGCCTCCTGTGATGATCCCGAAGCCCAGTTTGGTGAGCAGGTAGGCGATCTCTTCTGCAAGCTGGTAATATTTTGCCCGTTCATGGGTTCTGGCCGAGCCGAAGACTGATACACAGGGTCCGATCCGGCTCAGTTTTTCAAATCCTTCCACCATTTCGGATATGACCTTGAAGATCTCCCAGGTATCGTAGCTGATGGTCTCCGACCATGTTTTCGACTGGAATGAGGCACGCAGTTTTTCTATCTCTTCTTTTTCCATGATATAGGGTTATAAAAAAATTAAAGGTCTCAGGTGCATGGCGGTGAATCCGGTATTCTGGGCAACCACCTCTTCGGGGGATCCCTCGGCGATGATCTTTCCACCGCGCAATCCGCCCTCGGGACCAAGGTCGATGATATGGTCGGCCACCTTGATGACCTCCATGTTGTGTTCGATAATCAGAACGGTATTTCCCCGTGCCACGAGTTTATTGAGTACGCCAAGGAGCACCTTGACGTCTTCAAAATGGAGTCCGGTGGTAGGTTCATCCAGGATGTACAGTGTGTTTCCGGTATCGGTTTTCGACAACTCGGCGGCCAGTTTCACGCGCTGGGCCTCACCTCCCGACAGGGTAGTTGACTGTTGGCCGAGGGTGATATAACCGAGACCCACCTCGTTGAGGGTTTTGATCCGCTGAAGGATCGAGGGGATATTTCCGAAGAACTCCACTGCCTGTTCGATGGTCATGTTGAGTACGTCGTTAATCGACTTACCCTTGTACCTGACCTCGAGGGTTTCGCGGTTATATCTTCTGCCCTGGCAGGTTTCGCAAGGGACGTAGACATCGGGAAGAAAATTCATCTCGATCACCCGGAGACCGGCGCCCTTGCATGTTTCGCAGCGACCACCCCGCACATTGAAAGAAAACCGTCCGGGCAGGTACCCCCTGATCTTTGATTCGGGAAGTTCGGCAAAGAGTTTCCTGATATCGTCGAAGACCTTTGTATAGGTAGCCGGATTAGAACGCGGGGTACGACCGATGGGCGACTGGTCGATCTCAATCACCTTGTCGAGGTTTTTGATACCCTCGACCGACTCATAGGGAAGGGGTTTGAGGTCGGATTTGTAAAAGTGCCGGCTCAGGATGGGGTAGAGGGTTTCGTTGATCAGCGAGGATTTTCCGCTGCCCGACAGGCCGGTGATGCAGATCAGTTTTCCGAGGGGGAGGCGTAGGGTTACATTCTTCAGGTTATTGCCGGTGGCGCCCTTCAGGGTAAGAATTTTTCCATTGCCCTCCCTGCGTTGGTCAGGTACCGGGATCTCTTTTTTTCCGCTAAGGTAGAGGGCGGTCAGCTGGCTGCCTCCCATGATCTCGCCAGGTGTTCCCTGGGCGACGATCCGGCCGCCGTGAAGTCCTGCTCCGGGCCCGATGTCGATCACATAATCGGCCGCCAGGATGGTCTCTTTGTCGTGTTCCACGACGATTACCGAGTTCCCGGCATCGCGCAGGCTTTTAAGGGCCTGGATCAACCGCATGTTGTCGTGCTGGTGGAGCCCGATACTGGGTTCATCGAGAATATACAGCACCCCGACCAGTTGTGAACCGATCTGTGTGGCCAGCCTGATCCGCTGGCTTTCGCCGCCCGACAGGCTCCGCGCGGGCCGGTTCAGGGTGAGGTAGCCGATACCCACATCGAGCAGGAACCGGATTCGGGAGGTAATCTCCCGGATGATTTCGCGGGAGATCACCTGACGGCGTTCATCCATGTACTGGGCTGCTTCGCGGAACCACGCGTTCAGCGTAACCAGGTCCATATGGGATAGCTCGGCGATGTTTTTTCCGCCGATCCGGAAGGAGAGCGATTCCTTCCGGAGCCGGTTTCCATGGCATTCGGGGCAGGACTTTTTATTCATGAAGCTGCTGACCCACTTCATGATCCCGGCAGGGGCGGTTTCGGCGGTCTGCGCATTGATGAAACCCACGATCCCCTCAAAATTGAGTGAGTAAGAGGAGGTCACCCCAAGATAGTCGTTCTTTACCCTGATGATCTCGTCGGTTCCGTAAAGCAGCACATTGATGGCATGATCGGGTATCGATGCGATCGGTGTGTTGAGATCAAATCCGTACTTTTCGGCGATCGCCTCCACCTGTTTGAATATCCAGGAGGATTTATATTCGCCAA